>JBOICE010000428.1:0-22021 GCA_050739815.1 Pseudomonas sp.
CGCCAACAGGAAGAGGAAGACGGCGCCGAGGGCGTGCAGATGATGACCCTGCATGCCTCCAAAGGCCTGGAGTTTCCCGACGTGTTCATCATCGGCATGGAAGAGGAAATCCTCCCACACCGTTCCAGCATCGAAGCCGACACCATCGAGGAGGAGCGCCGCCTGGCCTACGTCGGCATCACCCGCGCGCGACAAACCCTGGCGTTCACCTTTGCCGCCAAACGCAAACAATACGGCGAGATCATCGACTGCGCTCCGAGCCGCTTCCTCGACGAGCTACCCGATGAAGATTTGCAGTGGGAAGGCCTGGAAGACACCCCCGTGGAGGTCAAAGCCGTGCGCGGCAATGCGGCGCTGGCGGACATCCGGGCGATGATGAAGAGATAGATCGAAACGGCAGCTAGCTCGCCGAACGGAGACTGACGCCACGCGCCAGCCTCCTGACACAGACTGAAATTGGAGTGCTCACATGGAAGCGCTGAAAAAGAAGATTATCGAAGAGGGCGTGGTGCTGTCCGAGCAGGTGCTCAAGGTCGACGCTTTCCTCAACCACCAGATCGACCCGCTATTGATGCAACAGATTGGCCAGGCTTTCGCCGAGCTGTTCCGCGACAAGGGCATCACTAAAATTGTCACCATCGAAGCCTCGGGTATCGCACCGGCGGTGATGGCGGGTCTGGAACTGGGCGTGCCGGTGATCTTCGCACGCAAGTATCAGTCACTGACACTGACCGACAATCTGCTGATCTCCAAGGTGTTCTCCTTCACCAAGCAGACCGAAAGCACCATCGCCGTGTCCGCCAAACACCTGCTGGCCAGCGACCGCGTGCTCCTGATCGACGACTTCCTGGCGAACGGCCGCGCGGCCCACGGCCTGATTGACCTGATCGAGCAAGCCGGCGCGACCATCGTCGGCATCGGCGTGGTGATCGAGAAGTCCTTTCAGAAGGGTCGCCAGGAGCTCGACGAGCAAGGCTACTGGGTCGAGTCGCTGGCGCGAATCCAGTCCCTGGAAAATGGCACGGTGCGCTTTCTCGACTAAGCATCCAGCTCGCCGCTGTGCGGTTCCAGGTTCAACCGCTGGCCGCACGACAAACGAAAAGCCGCCCGAAGGCGGCTTTTCTGTAGCCGATGCCGCTTATTTCAGGCCAGACATCTTCTGGATAGCCGCTTTCAGCTCTGCATCGCTGCAATCGGCGCAGGTGCCTTTCGGCGGCATGGCGTTGATCCCGGTAATCGCCTTGGCCAGGATGCCGTCGAGACCACCCTCTTTGTCGGACCGCGCTTTCCAAGCCGCTGAGTCACCAATCTTCGGCGCGCCCAACACACCAGCGGTGTGGCAAGCACCACAGTGCTTGGCAATGATGTCATCCGGGGTTTTCGCCCCGCCGCCAGCCGCTGCGGCAACGGTTTCAATGCCTTTGCACTCTTCGCCTTGCACGCACACTTCACCAACCGGCTTAAGGCGCGCGGCGATGTCATCATTAGTCGCAGCCTGAGCGCTCACCGCCCACAGGGCCAACACGGCAGCATGGGCCGCTAGCATTTTCTTAATTAGGTTCACGCTTACACCCTCATCGTGGCTAGTACGCCCGCGGCCACGGTTTCGCGAGCGGGCGCCAGTATAACGGTTAGCCCGCCGCGCCGGAACAACCCAGCTTGTCGCAGGCGCCTGTGTCAGTAGGCGTTGCTTGGAGCCGTCGAAAAACTAGAAATTCGCCGGCGTAGTCGCGCTGATCAATCGTGCCGGAGCATCGAACGGATTGCGGAAACGGTGCGGCTTGCTGCTTTCAAAGTAGTAACTGTCGCCACTTTCGAGGATATAAACCTCGCTGCCGACAGTCAGCTCCAGACGCCCGTCCACCAGCACACCCGACTCTTCGCCCTCATGGGTGAGCATCTCGTCACCCGTATCGGAGCCCGGTGGGTAAGTTTCATCGAGGAAGGCAATAGCCCGACTGGGGTGCGCTTTACCCACCAGCTTCATGCTTACCGCACCACTGGAGAGGTCGATCAGCTCACTCGCTTTGTAAACCACCTGGGTGTGGTTGTCTTGCTCCACTTCGAGGGAGAAAAACTCCACCAACGACATGGGAATGCCCGCCAACACCTTTTTCAGCGAACTGATCGAGGGACTGACGCTGTTCTTCTCGATCATCGAAATGGTGCTGTTGGTGACACCCGCGCGTTTGGCGAGCTCACGTTGCGATAGGCCTTTAAGCTTGCGAATGGATTGCAGTCGAACGCCGACGTCCAATGATGGAGTCCCCCTTGGGAAGATACGAAAATGAGCCCGTATCATCGCAACAGCGTTCAGTATTTACAACACCTTGACTGCAATCCTGCTCAGCCTGGCCGCTAGGCCCCGGGATAGACCAATGGCACCCGGCGCAAATTGCAAAATAGTTGATAGGGAATAGTCCCAGCCAAGGCAGCAACGTCGCTGGCCAGCACGTTTTTACCCCAAAGTTCGACTCGGCTGCCGAGCCCGGCGAGTGGCAAGTCGGTCAGATCGACCGTGAGCATGTCCATCGATACCCGACCAATCAGTCGACTCGGCTGGCCGTCGATCATCACCGGCGTACCGGTTGGGGCATGTCGCGGATAGCCGTCGGCATAGCCCATGGCGACCACGCCGACACGCGTCGGCCGCTCGGTGATGAAACGCGCGCCATAGCCAATCGGCTCGCCGGCCGGCAGTTCGCGCACGCTGATGATCTTCGACTCGAGGGTCATCACCGGCCGCAGGCGCGCCGCCAGAGCCTGCTCCTGCTCGAACGGCGTGGCCCCATAGAGCATGATGCCCGGGCGCACCCAGTCACTTGGAATGTTTGGCCAACCGAGCACAGCCGGCGAGTTGCGCAAGCTGACTTCGGCTTCCAGACCCGCACGCGCCTGCTCGAACACCGAAACTTGCTCGTTACTGCGCTGGCAATCCAACTCGTCGGCACGGGCGAAGTGGCTCATCAACACGATCTTGCCGACCTTGTCGCTGGCCTGCAGGCGCCGATAGGCGGTTTGATACTCGGCCGGAGGCAGACCGACCCGATGCATGCCCGAGTCCAGCTTCAGCCAGACCGTCAGCGGTCGACCCAAACGCGCCCGCTCAATCGCCTCGATCTGCCAGGTCGAATGCACCACACACCACAAGTCGTGCTGGTCGATCAACGCCAGCTCTTCGGCCTCGAAGAAGCCTTCGAGCAGCAGGATCGGCTGGCGAATCGCGGCATAACGCAGCTCCAACGCCTCTTCGATGCAGGCCACGGCGAAACCATCGACTTCGGCCTCCAGCGCCTTGGCGCAGCGCACCGCGCCATGCCCATAGGCGTCCGCCTTAACCACGGCGAGAGCTTTGGCGCCGCTGACTTCGCGGGCCAATCGGTAGTTGTGACGCAGGGCATCGAGATCAATCAGGGCGCGGGCTGGACGCATGGCGACGGACTTCAGCTGAGGAATAAAAAACCCGGTGTGAAGGCCGGGTAAACAGGATTTAAGGCAGTGCGGCGACGACGGACATCTCGACCAAGACTTGCGGCGCATACAGCTTGGCTTCGACAGTGGCGCGGGCCGGCGCAGCACCCTTCGGCACCCAGGCATCCCAGGCGGCGTTCATGCCTGTGTAGTCGGCGTCGATCTCCTTCAAATAAATCGTCACCGACAGAATCCGCGTCTTGTCGGTACCGGCCTCATCGAGCATGCGATCGATGCTGGCCAGGGTCTCGCGAGTCTGCTGCTCGATATCGGCACTCAGGCCCTCATCCAGCTGACCAGCCAGGTAGACGGTACCGTTGTGGATGACAATTTCGCTGTACCGCGCTTCAGAGTGCAGGCGCCGGATGGCCATGTTTGTCGGTCTCCTGAGAATTGCCGTAACGAGTGATGTCGAGGCCTTCGGCGCTGATTTGCGGGCGTTTTTTCGCCATCAAATCGGCCAGCAGGCGACCGGAGCCACAGGCCATGGTCCAGCCCAAGGTACCGTGACCGGTATTGAGGAACAAATTGCGGATTGGCGTGGCGCCGACAATCGGCGTGCCGTCCGGCGTGGTCGGGCGCAGCCCGGTCCAGAAGTCCGCGCGGCTCAAATCGCCACCTTGCGGATAGAGATCGCCAACGATCATCTCCAGCGTCTCGCGCCGAGGCGGGTTGAGGAACAGATCGAAACCGGCGATTTCCGCCATGCCGCCGACACGGATACGCTGGTCGAAGCGGGTGATGGCCACCTTGTAGGTTTCATCGAGGATGGTCGAGGTCGGTGCCATAGCCGGGTTGGTGATCGGCACGGTCAACGAGTAGCCCTTCAGCGGGTAAACCGGCGCCTTGATGCCGAGCGGCTTGAGCAGTTGCGGCGTGTAGCTGCCAAGCGCCAAGACGTAGCGATCCGCGGTTTCCAGCTTGCCGTTTACCCACACGCCATTGATCCGGTCACCGGCGAAGTCCAGGCGCTCGATAGTCTGACCGAAGCGGAATTCCACACCCAGTTGCACGGCCATCTCGGCCAGGCGGGTGGTGAACATCTGGCAATCGCCAGTCTGGTCATTCGGCAGGCGTAGAGCGCCCGCCAGGATATTCGTGACGCTGGCCAGGGCCGGCTCAACGCGGGCGATGCCCTCACGGTCGAGCAACTCATAGGGCACGCCAGACTGCTCCAACACCGCAATGTCTTTCGCCGCGTTATCCAGTTGGGCCTGGGTGCGGAACAATTGCGTGGTACCGAGGCTGCGGCCCTCGTAGGCGATGCCGGTTTCGGCCCGCAACTCGTCGAGGCAGTCGCGGCTGTACTCGGACAAGCGCACCATGCGCTCCTTGTTCACCGCATAACGGCTGGCGGTGCAGTTGCGCAACATCTGCAGCATCCACAGATATTGATCGACATCAGGCGTGGCTTTGATGGCCAGGGGCGCATGCTTTTGCAGCAACCACTTCATCGCCTTCAGCGGCACACCTGGAGCGGCCCAGGGCGAGGCGTAGCCGGGGGAGACCTGGCCCGCGTTGGCAAAGCTGGTTTCCATGGCCGGCGCATTCTGGCGGTCGACCACGACCACCTCAAAGCCGGCACGGGCCAGATAATAGGCACTGGTGGTACCAATCACACCGCTACCAAGCACCATCACTCGCATGTTTGTCTCCTGCACCGCGACTTTACGCTGATGTTTGTTATCTTGAGCGTTAATGCGCGCAGTATAGAAAGCTATAGCCAGTGCATTTCACTATATTGAAAGCTATATTTGGCGAGAATTCTTGGCATAAACGCTAATGACAGAGGCGGATTCCCCATGAGAACCCAGCATCAGACCCGTCGCGAGCTGGATAAGATCGACCGGAATATTTTACGCATCCTGCAAGAAGACGGCCGCCTGTCTTTCACCGAGCTGGGCGAGCGGGTCGGTCTCTCCACCACCCCCTGCACCGAGCGGGTGCGCAGGTTGGAGCGCGAAGGGATCATCATGGGCTACACGGCGCGCTTGAACCCTCAGCATCTGAAGGCCAATTTGCTGGTGTTCGTCGAGATCAGCCTGGACTACAAATCCGGCGACACCTTCGAAGATTTCCGCCGCGCCGTGCTCAAACTGCCGCACGTGCTGGAGTGCCACCTGGTCTCGGGCGACTTCGACTACCTGGTGAAGGCGCGGATCTCGGAGATGGCCTCCTACCGCAAACTGCTCGGCGACATCCTGCTCAAGCTGCCGCATGTGCGTGAGTCCAAGAGCTACATCGTCATGGAAGAGGTGAAGGAGAGCCTGCACCTGCCGGTGCCGGAGTAGAGCTTCGGCGTGGAGCATCGAGGCCGCAGTGGCGCGGCCGACAAATCACACCAGCACTTGCCGCGTGGTCGCGATCAGGTGATGAACCTGCTGCTCGATGCGCGGCTCGATCATCGCATCCGGACGCCGACCATTCGGGCATGGCAGGCGCGGGGTGGTGCCGAACAGACGGCAGATCAGCGGGCGCTCGGCATAGACTTGGCAGCCATTCGGCCCCAGGTGTACACAATTGAGTTCGGCCAACGCCGCCTCATGCTCCGCGTCGCTCTTCACCGGCAGTCGGGACATCTCCTCCGAAGAGGCAGTCACCGGCCCGCAGCAGTCGTGGCAGCCGGGCACGCATGCGAATGAGGGAATCCGCTGGCGCAAATACTCGATTTTCCGACTGTTGCAGCTCATAGGCTGAGGCCTCATGGGAATCGCTACAGGTGGCATGGCCCGCGCGGCAGTGCTCGGTGCAGTGCGCCTTAGCGCGCCACATCGGACGGCGGCGCGCATAGTAACAAAGCCTCCCGCGCAGCACCCGCCGCGACCGACACCAGGCGCTCGGCGGCACTTTTTCCTTCACGGCACAAGGGTTTTTCCTGCGCCCTTGGCGTCGGTTCAAGGTCACGCCTTTCTTTATAGGAAAAAAGCTGCGTAAAATTTACCAAACATAATAATCAGGATTTCGCACATGAACGCCCGCGTTCAGCCTTCGGCTCAGAGCCACCAGCACGCACCCTCTTACTACGCGGCTAGCGTCAACCGCAGCCTCAGCTACCCAGCCTTGGCTGGCGAGGTGCGCGCCGACGTGTGCATTGTCGGCGGTGGCTTTTCTGGCCTGAACACCGCCATCGAGTTGGCCGAGCGCGGTTTCTCGGTGGTGTTGCTGGAGGCGCACAGGATCGGCTGGGGGGCCAGCGGGCGTAACGGCGGGCAGTTGATTCGCGGGGTCGGCCATGGCCTCGAACAGTTCGCCGGGGTGATCGGCAACGACGGTGTGCGCGAACTGCAATTGCTCGGTCTGGAGGCAGTGGAAATCGTCCGCCGGCGGGTCGAGCACTATGCCATCGACTGCGACTTGACCTGGGGCTACTGCGACCTGGCCAACAAGCCACGCGATCTGGCCGGCTTTGCCGAAGATCTGGACGAGCTGAAAAGCCTCGGCTATCGCCATGAGTTGCGCCTGCTGCAGGCCGATGAAATGCATCAGGTGGTCGGCTCCAGCCGCTATGTCGGCGGCCTGATCGACATGGGCTCGGGTCACCTGCACCCACTCAACCTGGCCTTGGGCGAAGCCGCGGCTGCCCAGTCACTCGGCGTGCAACTGTTCGAACAGTCGGCCGTCAGCCGTATCGACTATGGCAGCGAAGTGTGCGTGCATACCGCCAACGGCAAGGTCCGCGCGCAGCACCTGGTGCTCGGCTGCAACGCCTATCTGAACGACTTGAACCCGACCCTCGGCGGCAAGGTTCTACCCGCCGGCAGCTACATCATCGCCACCGAACCCCTGAGCGAAGCACAGGCCAGAACCCTGATTCCGCAAAACATGGCGCTCTGCGATCAACGGGTGGCGCTCGACTATTACCGCCTGTCCGCCGACCGCCGCCTGCTGTTCGGTGGCGCCTGTCACTACTCCGGGCGTGACCCGCAAGACATCGCCGCCTATATGCGACCGAAGATGCTGGAAGTCTTCCCGCACCTGGCCAAGGTCAAAATCGCTTACCAATGGGGCGGAATGATCGGCATCGGCGCTAACCGCCTGCCGCAGATCGGCCGCCTCAAAGACCAGCCCAATGTGTTCTACGCCCAGGCGTACTCCGGTCACGGATTGAACGCTACCCACCTGGCCGGCAAGCTGCTCGCCGAAGCCATCGCCGGGCAGGAGAGCCGTGGCTTCGATTTGTTTGCCAAGGTGCCGCACATGACCTTCCCCGGCGGCCAGCATCTGCGCTCACCGCTGCTGGCCCTCGGCATGCTTTGGTATCGCCTGAAGGATGCCCTGGGCAACGCCAACCCGCTCTAAGCATCTCGACACGCAAAACCCAGGGTGCCTCGGCGCCCTGGGTTTATTTCGAGACCAGCACCTCGGCCGTGTCACCGAAATCCGCGCGCTGCCAGGCCAGCCAGACAAAGCCGGCCGCCCCCAATGCCATGATCATCGGCAACGCATGGCCGCTCACCCACTGGCTGGCTGCTCCGGTCGCCAGCGGCCCGATCAGACAACCGATACCCCAGAGCTGCGCGACATGCGCGTTGGCGCGCACCAGTTCATCGTCACGGTAACGCTCGCCAATCAAAATCAGCGAGAGGGTGAACAACCCGCCGGCGCTGGCACCGAAAAGCACCCAGAGCGGCCAGATCAGCGGGGTATGCAATAACAGCGGAATGCCCAGGCTGGACAGCAGCAGGGTCACGCCACAGGCACGGAACAGCGTACGCCGCGACATGCGGTCAGCCAGCCAGCCGATCGGCAACTGCAACACCGCGTCGCCGACCACCACGACGCTGGCCATCAGCAGCGCCACCTCCTGAGTAAAACCTTGGCGCAGTCCATAGATCGGCAACAAGGTCAGCATCATCGCCTCGAACGCGGCGAACAGACTCACCGCCCAGGCAATCGCCGGCAGCTTGCGACAGAACGCGGCCAGGCCGCGCCCGGATGCGCTCTGCGCATCCACCGTCGGCGCGCCCGTGCGGCCCAGCAGCAGCAGCGAACCGCCGATCAACAACCCCGTGCCGGTCCAGAAGCCCAGATCGGTTGCCGTCCCCAACGCGCTCAGCAGCAGAGGCCCGGAGAGTTGGCTGAGCGCATAACCGGTGCCGTACAGCGCCACCAGCCGACCGCGCCATTTATCCACTGCCAGCTGATTGATCCAGCTTTCACCGAGAATGAACACCACGGTCAGCGCCACACCAATCAGCAAGCGCAGCAGCAGCCACACCGCATAACTCGGCACCAGCGCCAGTAAACCCACCGACACGGCGCCAGCCAGCAGGCACAGCTGCATCAAACCGGTAGTGCCTAAACGGGCCGCCAAGCGCCCAGCCAGCGAAGCGCCGAGCAGCACGCCAACGGCCGGAGTCGCGGCCATCACGCCAATGGCGAACGAATCATAACCCCAGTTTTCCAGGCGCAGCGACACCAGCGGCATGGTCACCCCGAGGGCCAGGCCGATGCTGATCACCGCCGCGCAGACGGCAAAGTAAGTCCCCCAACGCATTACCACTGATCTTCTCCCTGATGTTCGCCACCGAGAAAGCAAAACGGCCGGGCTCCCTAAGGAAACCCGGCCGCAGGTGTGGCTCGTCTGAGCCGGCCCTAATTATTCAAAGGGCGGACCTCATGAAAGCACGTCAAGACTCAACGCCCTCCCAACTACAACGTTGCCGATTTGACACCGAGCGCATTCGACACTGCTCAAGATCTACTGGGCTAAGGCCAGACAAGGCGAAGGTTCGCCGAAAAGCGTAGCGTACTGCAGTACGTGAGCATTTTCGGCGAGGCTTCAACGCCGTATGGCCGACGACCAGGAGATCGCAGCCATACCCTTACAGCTTGATCCAGGTGGCTTTCAGTTCGGTGTACTTGTCGAACGCGTGCAACGACTTATCGCGACCGTTGCCCGACTGTTTGAAACCGCCGAACGGCGCGGTCATGTCGCCGCCGTCATACTGATTGACCCACATGCTGCCGACGCGCAGGGCCTTGGCCGCCAGGTGCGCTTTGGACAGGTTGCTGGTCCAGATCGCCGCGGCCAGGCCGTAGATGCTGTCGTTGGCAATCTGGATGGCCTCGTCGAGCGTATCGAAGGTAATCACCGAGAGCACCGGACCGAAGATTTCCTCGGCGGCGATGCGCATGGAGTTATGCACCTCATCGAAAATCGTCGGTTCGACGTACACGCCACCGGTCTCTTCCAGTGTGCGCTGGCCGCCACAGAGCAGGCGGGCGTTCTCGGCATGCCCGGCCTCGATATAGGCCAGCACGCTGTTCAGGTGCTGACCATCGACCAGCGCACCGACCTTGGTGGCCGGGTCCAACGCATGACCGGCTTTCCACTCCTGCATGGCGGCCAGCACCAACGGCATGAACTGGTCCTTGATCGAGCGCTCGACCAACAAGCGCGAGCCGGCGGTACACATCTCGCCCTGGTTGAAGCAGATCGCCGCGGCCGCCGCTTCGGCGGCCGCCTTGAGGTCCGGGGCATCGGCGCAGACGATGTTGGCACTCTTGCCGCCAGCTTCCAGCCAGACGCGCTTCATGTTCGATTCGCCGGCATAGATCATCAGCTGCTTGGCGATCTTGGTCGAACCGGTGAATACCAGGGTGTCGACGTCCATATGCAGCGCCAGCGCCTTGCCGACGGTATGGCCATAGCCCGGCAGGATGTTCAGCACACCGGCCGGAATACCGGCCTCGATGGCCAGCTGGGCCATGCGGATGGCGGTCAGCGGCGACTTCTCGGACGGTTTGACGATCACCGAGTTGCCGGTGGCCAGCGCCGGGCCGAGCTTCCAGCAGGTCATGATCAGCGGGAAGTTCCACGGCACGATGGCAGCGACCACGCCTACCGCCTCACGGGTCACCAGGCCCAGTTCGTCGTGCGGGGTGGCGGCCACTTCGTCATAGATCTTGTCGACCGCCTCGCCACTCCAGCGGATCGCCCGCGACGCGCCAGGCACGTCGACGCCCAGCGAATCGCTGATCGGCTTGCCCATGTCCAAGGTTTCCAGCAGGGCCAGCTCCTCGGCATGCGCGTCCAGCAGATCGGCAAAGCGGATCATGGCTTGCTTGCGCTTGACCGGCGACAGGCGCGACCACACGCCAGACTCGAAGGTGGCGCGTGCATCGGCTACGGCCAGCTCGGCATCGGCCAGATCGCAGCTGGCGACTTTGCCCAGCAAACGCCCATCGACAGGGCTGATGCAATCGAAGGTGGCAGCGGATACGGCGGCGGTGTATTCGCCGTGGATAAAAGCGCGGCCTTCGATCTTCAGGGCCTGGGCCCGTTGCTCCCAGTCGGCGCGGGTCAAGGTAGTCATTCGAGCGTCCTCTTATTAGTAGAAGAGTGCGGCGTGCTCGACGCGCGCACTGTCAAAAATTCTGCAAGGCCAGGCATTAGCCCATCATGCCGGCAACACTAAACCAGCAGACCCTTCCTTTCCAATATTTTTTACATATCGACAGAAAACACCCTTGTCATGTTCGTTTTATTAAACATAGACTGCAACGCAACACGCCTATAGACCCACCCTCGCTCACCCGGGAATCCCCAATGACGACTGACAGTACGCCGCAACTGAGCAGAAAAACAAACACTCTCGACGACTTCTGGATGCCCTTCACCGCCAATCGCCAGTTCAAGGCCAAGCCACGCTTGCTGGAAAGTGCCGAAGGCATGTATTTCACCGCCAGCGACGGGCGCAAGGTGTTGGATGGCACGGCGGGGCTTTGGTGCTGCAACGCCGGCCACGGGCGCCGGGAAATCACCGAGGCGGTGAGCAAGCAGATCGCCAAGCTGGATTTCGCCCCGACCTTTCAGATGGGCCACCCACTCCCCTTTGAGCTGGCCGAGCGCCTGGCGGCCATTGCGCCGGCGGGTCTGAATAAAATCTTCTTCACCAACTCCGGCTCGGAGTCGGCGGACACCGCCCTGAAGATCGCCCTCGCCTATCAGCGCGCGATCGGCCAAGGCACCCGCACCCGTTTGATTGGCCGCGAATTGGGCTACCACGGCGTCGGTTTCGGCGGCCTCTCGGTCGGCGGCATGGTCAATAACCGCAAAGCCTTCTCGGCCGCGCTGCTGCCGGGCGTCGATCACCTGCCGCACACCCTGGACATGCAGCGCAACGCCTTCAGCCGCGGCCTGCCGGAACACGGCGTGGAAAAAGCCGATGAGCTGGAGCGCCTGGTAGCCCTGCATGGCGCGGAAAACATCGCCGCGGTGATTGTCGAGCCGATGTCCGGCTCCGCCGGCGTGGTGCTGCCGCCGGTGGGTTACCTCAAACGGCTGCGCGAGATCACCCGCAAACACGGCATCCTGTTGATTTTCGACGAAGTCATCACCGGCTTCGGCCGGGTCGGCGAAGCCTTCGCCGCCCAGCGCTGGGGCGTCACGCCGGACATCATCACCACCGCCAAGGGCCTGACCAACGGCGCGATCCCGATGGGCGCGGTGTTCGTCCATGAAAACCTCTACGAGGCCTTCATGAGCGGCCCGCAGAGCGCCATCGAATTCTTCCATGGCTACACCTACTCCGGTCACCCGGTGGCCTGCGCCGCCGCCCTGGCGACCCTGGACATCTACCAACGCGACAACCTGTTCCAGCAAGCCATCGAACTGGAGAGTTACTGGCAGGACGCACTGTTCAGCCTGCAGGACCTGCCCAACGTGATCGACATCCGCGCCATTGGCCTGGTTGGCGGCGTGCAATTGGCACCGAACGCCGAAGGCGTCGGCAAACGTGGCTATCAAGTGTTCGAACAGTGCTTCCAGGACGACCTGTTGGTGCGCGTGACCGGCGATATCGTCGCCATGTCGCCGCCGCTAATCGTCGAGAAGGCGCAGATCGACACATTGGTCGACAAACTTGCCAGCTCGATCCGCAAAGCCAGCTAAGTCCTTCTAATCTTGGAATAGCCCATGAACATCGAACAAATCGTCGACTTCGCTCACGCCACGACTACGCCCGAGCATTACCGACCGGCGCCGGAAAAGATCCTCAAAGGCGACCCGGAACAAAGCGTACGTAACCACTACGCCAGCCCTTGTGGCCAGTTCAACGCTGGCATCTGGGAAGGCGCAGTCGGGCTGTGGACGGTGAGTTACAGCGAGCACGAGTACTGCGAGATCCTCCAAGGCGTCTCAGTGCTCCGGGATGCCGAGGGTAACGCCAAGACTTTACGGGCGGGCGACCGCTTCGTCATTCCGGCCGGCTTCTCCGGCACCTGGGAGGTACTGGAGGCCTGCCGTAAGGTCTACGTGCTCTTCGAGCAAGCACCGAACTGACCGGCCCATATTTCATGCGTGACCACTTCGCCCGCTCTCCAGCGGGCTTTTTATGCCGCTAGAAAGCCCCGACCAACAGCCCCATCCAGGCTAAATCGCGGACAAGAAAAAGCCCGCCAAGGGCGGGCTTTTTCAGCAAGGGCAAGATCAATTACTTGATCTTGGCTTCCTTGTAGATCACGTGCTGACGCACAACCGGATCGAATTTTTTGATTTCGATTTTGTCCGGAGTGGTGCGCTTGTTCTTGTCGGTGGTGTAGAAGTGGCCAGTACCGGCGCTCGACACCAAACGGATTAGTTCACGCATGATTAGCTCCTTAAACCTTTTCGCCGCGGCTGCGGATTTCGCTCAGCACAACATCAATGCCGCGCTTGTCGATGATACGCATGCCTTTGGCAGTTACGCGCAGACGCACAAAGCGCTTCTCGGACTCGACCCAGAAGCGGTGATGCTGCAGGTTCGGCAGGAAACGGCGACGGGTTTTGTTGTTCGCGTGGGAAATGTTATTCCCGGTTACCGGACCCTTACCGGTAACTTGACAGACTCTCGACATACCTCAGCCCTCTAAAACCACATGCCCAACCCGGCATGGGTTGGCCGCTTAAACTCAAAGTCATTTGGCGCTCTGCGCCACGTTTCTTCAGGGTCTTACCGGCCACACCTACAAGCGAAGGAACCGGGCCCCTAGAAAAGAGCGCTGCTTTATACCAGAAAGCCCTCCGAGCAACAAGGATAACTGCGCTTTTCTGCGGCCCTACGGGACCCGCCCTCGCTGCAACCTGCAGCGCCATGGGCAGCGAGCCCACCGACCGCTCGTCACTCCAACCGGATTGTCCTACTCCAACCCATCGTCTAGTGTGCAGTCTCGGAAATACGCTCAAAAGCTGGCGAGTGGATTTTGTTGCCGGGCAAGGCGCAGCTCCAGGCCATAGCCCGACCATGGTCAGGAGCTGCAACGCGGCATGGCGGCAAAGGACGCCGCCAGGAATGAACCGTTATGCTTGAAACAGCCCTCTAAGGGAGGGCCATCGCACGAATGCCTGTGGACGGGCTGTCGATCTGTACAAGGAGTATTGCCATGCGTCTCGCCGCCTTATCGCTGTCACTCGCCCCGCTGCTGAGCCCTTTATTAGTGCAAGCCGCCACCCTCAGCGTCTGCACCGAGGCCAGTCCGGAAGGCTTCGACGTGGTGCAGTACAACTCGCTGACCACCACCAACGCCTCCGCCGATGTACTGATGAACCGCCTGGTGGAGTTCGATGCGACTAGCGGCAAATTGCTGCCGAGCCTGGCGCAAAGCTGGAGCGTCTCGGCAGACGGGCTGACCTACGACTTCCAACTGCGCCAAGGCGTGAAGTTCCATAAGACCGACTATTTCAGCCCGACCCGAGAGCTGACTGCCGACGACGCTCTTTTCAGCTTCCAACGCATGCTCGACCCGAACAACCCCTGGCACGAGGTTGCACAGAGCGGCTTTCCGCACGCTCAATCCATGCAGCTGCCGAGCCTGATCAAAAACGTCGAGGCTCCCGATCCACAACACCTGCGCTTTACCTTGACGCATCCCGAGGCCACCTTCTTGGCCACTCTTAGCATGGGATTCGCTTCGATCTACTCTGCCGAGTACATGGCGCAACTGCTCGAGGCCGGCACCCCGGAGAAGCTCAACGCCCAGCCGATAGGCAGCGGCCCTTTCAGCTTCAAGCGCTTCCAGAAGGACGCCTTGGTGCGCTATACCGCCAACCCGGACTACTTTGCCGGTAAACCCGCAGTCGATGAACTAGTGTTCGCCATCACCCCTGACGCCAATGTGCGCCTACAGAAGCTGCGCCGTGGCGAGTGCCAGATTGCGCTCTCACCCAAGCCGCTGGATGTGCGCGCTACCGCCCATGACCCGGCACTCAAAGCAATCACCGCCCCGGCCTTTATGACGGCCTTCGTCGCACTCAACAGCCAGCACCCACCACTGGATCAGCCGGTAGTGCGCCAGGCGATCAACCTCGCCTTCGATAAGGCCAGCTACCTGAGAGCCGTATTCGAAGACAGCGCCACCGCCGCCAACGGCCCTTACCCGCCCAACACCTGGAGCTATGCCAGCGAGCTGCCCGGCTATACCCATGATCCGGCTCAGGCCCGCGCGCTGCTGGCCAAAGCCGGACTCAAGGATGGTTTCGCGACCACGATCTGGACCCGTCCGTCCAGCAGCCTGCTCAACCCCAACCCGAGTCTCGGCGCGCAGTTGCTGCAGGCCGACCTTGCAGAAGTCGGCATTCGTGCGCAGATCCGCGTGGTCGAATGGGGCGAGTTGATTCGTCGCGCCAAAGCTGGCGAGCATGATCTGCTGTTTATGGGCTGGGCCGGCGACAATGGCGACCCGGACAACTTTCTTACCCCGCAGTTTTCCTGCGCGGCCGTGCAGTCCGGAACCAACTTCGCGCGGTACTGCGATAAAGCACTGGATCGGCTTATCAATGCCGGTAAAGGCACCAGCGACCCGGCCGAGCGCACCCAACTCTATAAAGAAGCCCAGCGACTGATCCAGCAGCAGGCGTTATGGCTACCGCTGGCGCACCCCACCGCCACCGCACTGACCCACAAGAGCGTGCAGGGCTATCAGGTCAGTCCGTTCGGCCGTCAGGACTTTTCCCGAGTCGGCCTAAAGTAGAGCGGATAAAGCCTTTTCATCCACCATGCGGATCATCTCCAGCGGTGGATGAAAAGAGCGCCATCCAGCCTATAGCCAGCCATATTCAGCCATCGACAGCGGCTCACCATCGCCAACGATAAAGTGATCGAGCACCCGCACATCCACTAGCGCCAGCGCTTCCTTGAGCCGCTGGGTCAGCACCCGGTCGGCCTGGCTGGGCTCGGCGACGCCGGAGGGATGATTGTGGCAAAGGATCAACGCCGCGGCGTTATGCGCCAATGCGCGCTTAACCACCTGGCGCGGGTAGACGCTGGCGCTATCGATCGAGCCCTGAAATAGCGCCTCAAACGCTAACACCCGATGCTTGGAGTCGAGGAACAAACAGCCAAACACTTCATGCGGCTCATGCCGCAACAGTGCCTTCAAGTAGTCTCGCACAGCCTGCGGACTCTCCAAGGCGGAATCGCGGCGCAGGCGCTCGGCCAAGTGCCGACGCGCCATCTCCAGTACCGCCTGCAACTGCGCGAACTTGGCTGGCCCCAGGCCTAAATGCCGGCTAAAGCTCACCTGATCCGCCTCCAATAGCGGTCGCAGCCCGCCGAAGGACTCAAGTAAGTGCCGCGCCAGATCCACCGCACTCTTGCCGGAGACCCCGGTGCGCAGAAAAATGGCCAGCAGTTCGGCGTCCGACAAGGTCGCCGCCCCTTGGTCGAGAAGCTTCTCCCGCGGGCGTTCTGCCGCGGGCCAATCGCGAATGCTCATAACACCTCCCTGTCGAGCGGGGCCCGCTGTTCCAACGCAGGCGCTGTGCTATCTTAGCCCAACTTTTTTGCGCGGCGATTGGCCAGGGGAGGCGTCGTCGCCGCTGCGCAACTCCACTCTCTATAAGGCAGGCCTATGCAGCGGTTGTATCGGAAACGCATCGTCCTCGGCGTGGGTGGCGGCATCGCTGCATACAAGAGCGCCGAACTGGTTCGCCGCCTACGCGACCAGGGTGCGGAAGTCCGCGTGGTGATGACCCAGGGTGGGCGCGAGTTCATCACCCCGCTGACCCTGCAGGCCCTTTCCGGCCATCCGGTGCACCTGGACCTGCTCGACCCGGCTGCCGAAGCCGCCATGGGGCATATCGAACTGGCCAAGTGGGCCGACCTGATCCTGATCGCCCCAGCCACCGCGGACCTGATGGCCCGCCTGGCGCAGGGTATCGCCAACGACCTGCTGACCACCTTGGTACTGGCCACCGACGCCCCTGTCGCCCTCGCTCCGGCGATGAATCAAGCCATGTGGCGCGATGTCGCGACCCAAGCCAACCGCAAAGTGCTTACCGAGCGCGGCCTGTACCTATTCGGCCCGGCCTCCGGTAGCCAAGCCTGCGGCGACGTAGGCCTCGGCCGCATGCTTGAAGCCGATGAGTTGGCGCAATGCGCCGCCGATTGCTTCAAGCGCAGCAGCCTGACCGGCCGGCATGTGCTGATTACCGCCGGACCGACCCAGGAAAACATCGACCCGGTGCGTTACATCACCAACCACAGCTCCGGCAAGATGGGTTTCGCCCTGGCCGAAGCCGCCGCCGAAGCGGGCGCCAAAGTGACACTGATCACCGGCCCGGTGCATTTGCCAACGCCTGAACGGGTCAACCGCATCGACGTGGTCAGCGCTCGCGACATGCTGGCCGCCTGCGAGGCCGCGATGCCCTGCGACTTGTTGATCGCCGCCGCCGCGGTTGCCGACTACCGCCCGGAGGTGGTGGCCCAGCACAAGCTGAAGAAAGACCCGAGCAGTGGCGACGGCCTGCTCCTGCAGATGGTCCGCAACCCGGACATTCTGGCGACCCTCGCGCAGCGCCCTGACCGCCCGTTCAGTGTCGGTTTCGCTGCCGAGACCGAGAAGCTGCTCGACTATGCGGCGCGCAAACTGAAAGACAAAAACCTCGACCTGATAGTCGCCAACGATGTCGCCAACCCGAGCATCGGCTTCAACAGCGAAGAGAACGCGATCACCATCATCGATCGCGAACTGCAGCAAAATAGCCTCGCCCAGACCAGCAAGGGCAAGATTGCCCGGCAACTGATCGCCTTCATCGCCGAGCGCCTGAACCGGGCCTAAGGCTCGCACTCGATTACTAACAGAGCCTGACATGCACGCACTGCAAGCCAAGATTCTCGACCCTCGCATTGGCCGCGACTTTCCGCTGCCACAGTATGCAACCCCAGGCTCTGCCGGCCTCGATCTGCGCGCCATGCTGCCCCAAGACGGCGTGCTCGAACCCGGCCAAACCCTACTGATTCCTACCGGCCTGTCGATCTATATCGGCGACCCAGGCTTGGCTGCATTGATCCTGCCACGCTCGGGCCTCGGCCATAAACACGGCATCGTACTCGGCAACCTGGTCGGCCTGATCGACTCGGATTACCAAGGCGAACTGATGGTGTCCTGCTGGAATCGCGGGCAGACGCCCTTCACCATTGCCGTTGGCGAGCGTATTGCGCAGCTGATCCTGGTGCCGGTGGTGCAGGCGCACTTCGAGCTGGTCGAGCAATTCGATGAAAGCCAGCGCGGCGCCGGCGGCTTCGGCCACTCCGGCAGCCACTGAGGCGCCCGGTTGCATTTCAGGATGAGTCGCCGAGGGGACGCCCTGTGAAACTCTTCAAGCGCACTGCCCAGCACGCCGACGACCAAGCCCGGCCCAGCGCACTGCCAGCCGCCAGCACCAGCCAGGCTCAAGACCTCTCGGCGCTACTCCCTGGCCTGGTCGCCACGCTGGTCGGCCTGGTTGCGGCCGCAGCACTGCTTTGGTTTGGGTTGCTCGACAACGCCCGGCAGCAAACCCGGGCACAACTCAGCCAGGCCTGGAGTGACAACCAAGCCGCCGCCTTGCAGCAGGCGCTGCGCCGGTTGAGCGCCGACACCCAAACTGCCGCGCGCAATCCGCAACTGCTGCAGGCGCTACAAAGCCAGGATGGCGAACAGCTGCGTACCGCTGAGCGCAGCCTCAGCTACTGGGACGGCGTGGTGGACGCCCACCTCAACCTCCCCGGCCAAGCCACGCAGAATGCCTACCGCGCTGCGCCGATGAACTTTGCGGCCCTTGATCTGCTGCGCAGGGTCGAAGGCGGTCAGCTTCCCGCACCGGAAGCCTACAAAATTGGCCAACGCTGGTTGGTCTACAGCGCCGCGCCCCTACGCTTGGCTGACGACCAACCGCTACAAGGCACCCTTTTACTGGTGGTCGACCTGCAGCGTTTGCTGACGGCCCTGCCAACCTTGCCGGCAGGCGTCGGTCAGCTGCAGCTGACTCAACAATTCGGCAACAGCCCCGCGCAATTGCTGGCACAGCTTGGCCAAACGCCCCAGGGTGCTGCGCTGGCGCTCAGCAGTGGCAACCCCAACTGGAAGCTCGACTTCACTCCCGGCCCGGCACTGATTCAATCGACCGCCTCTACGCTGCCGTTAATCCTGGCCGCTTTGCTGGCGTTGGCCGGCGCGCTGTTCGGCCTGCTCCTGCTGCACAACAACTTCCAGCGCCGCCTGCGAGGCGATGCCGAACAACTCGGCCAACTGGTGCGAGAACTCTCCAGCGGAAAAGCCGTCAAAGCCTTCAGCCTGCGCTTACCCGCACTGAATGCGCTGGCGCAGAACCTCTCTCGCCTGCCGCGAAGGCATAACGAGCAAGCGGCTGACAATGGGGACAACCATGCCAGCGCCGCCGGTATTAGCGGCCAGGCCAACCCAGCCCAGCGCTCGGCCAAACCGGCAGAATTAATCGATCCACTGTTTCAAGACACCGATATTTTCGATATCGACATCCTCGACGAAGACCAGGATCTCCTGGGATTGGAGCAAGCCCCAGCTATGAGCAACACCCCGCACACCGCACCCAACTTGCCCGCCAGCATTTTCCGCGCCTATGACATCCGCGGCGTGGTCGGCGACACCCTGACTCCGGAAACCGCCTACTGGGTCGGCCGCGCCGTTGGCTCCGAGAGCATTGCGTGCGGCGAGCCGAATGTTTCCGTCGGCCGCGATGGCCGCTTGTCCGGCCCGGAGCTGGTGCAATCGCTCATCCAAGGGCTGGTAGAGTCCGGCTGCCAGGTCAGTGACATCGGCATGGTGCCGACTCCGGCGCTGTACTACGCCGCCAACGTCTTGGCCGGCAAATCCGGCGTGATGCTTACCGGCAGCCATAACCCGCCGGATTACAACGGCTTCAAGATCGTGGTAGCCGGCGACACCCTGGCGAATGAACAGATCCAGGCCTTGCGCCAACGCATCGAAACCAATGATCTGGTCAGCGGCTATGGCAGTGTCGAGCAGGTCGAGATCCTCGAGCGCTACTTCCAGCAGATCCGTGATGACATCGCCCTGGCCAGGCCGCTGAAAGTGGTGGTCGACTGCGGCAACGGCGCCGCCGGCGTGATCGCCCCGCAACTGATCGAAGCCCTCGGTTGCACCGTGATTCCGCTGTTCTGTGACGTCGACGGCAACTTCCCCAACCATCACCCGGACCCGGGCAAGCCCGAAAACCTGGTGGATCTGATCGCCAAGGTCAAGGAAGAGAATGCCGACCTCGGCCTCGCCTTTGACGGCGACGGCGACCGCGTCGGCGTGGTGACCAATACCGGCACCATCGTCTACCCCGACCGCCTGATGATGTTGTTCGCCAAGGATGTGGTGTCACGCAACCCCGGCGCCGACATCATCTTCGACGTCAAATGCACCCGCCGTCTCGGCGCGCTGATTAGCGGCTACGGCGGCCGCCCGGTGATGTGGAAAACCGGTCACTCGCTGATCAAGAAAAAGATGAAGGAAACCGGCGCCCTGCTGGCCGGCGAAATGAGCGGGCATATCTTCTTCAAGGAGCGTTGGTTCGGCTTCGACGACGGCATCTACAGCGCGGCTCGCCTGCTGGAAATCCTCAGCCAGGACAAACGCGATGCCGAGCACATGTTCTCGGCCTTCCCCTGCGATATCTCCACACCGGAAATCAACATCACGGTCACCGAAGAGAGCAAGTTCAGCATCATCGACGCCCTGCAACGTGACGGGCACTGGGGTGAAGGCAGCGTCACTACCCTCGATGGCGTACGGGTCGACTACCCCAAGGGCTGGGGCCTGGTACGCGCCTCCAACACCACGCCGGTGCTGGTGCTGCGCTTTGAAGCCGATAGCAGCGAAGAGCTCCAGCGCATTCAGGAGCTGTTCCGCGCCCAGCTGTATACCGCTGCCCCGGCCCTCAACCTACCCTTCTGATTGCCTGGCCGGTCTGCTCGACCGGCCATGACGTTTTACTGGAGCTCCGCATGACCCTCGACCGTGATGCCGCCACCAACGTTGCCAAGGTTCTGTCCGAGGCGCTGCCTTACATCCGCCGCTTTGTCGGCAAGACCCTGGTGATCAAATACGGCGGTAACGCCATGGAAAGCGACGAGCTGAAAACCGGCTTCGCTCGCGACATCGTGCTGATGAAAGCCGTGGGCATCAACCCTGTGGTGGTGCATGGCGGCGGCCCGCAGATCGGCGACCTGCTCAAGCGCTTGAGCATCGAGAGCCATTTTATCGACGGCATGCGCGTCACCGACAGCCAGACCATGGACATCGTGGAGATGGTGCTCGGCGGCCAGGTCAACAAAGACATCGTCAACCTGATCAACCGTCATGGCGGTAGCGCCATCGGCCTGACCGGCAAGGATGCCGAGCTGATCCGCGCGAAGAAGCTCACCGTCAGCCGCCAGACCCCGGAAATGACGCAACCGGAAATTATCGATATCGGCCATGTCGGCGAAGTCGTCGGGGTGAACACCGACCTGCTGAACATGCTGGTCAAAGGTGACTTCATTCCAGTCATCGCGCCGATCGGCGTTGGCGCCAATGGCGAGTCCTACAACATCAACGCCGACCTGGTTGCCGGCAAAGTGGCCGAAGCACTGAAGGCCGAGAAGCTGATGTTGCTGACCAACATCGCCGGCTTGATGGACAAACAGGGCCAGGTGCTCACCGGCCTGTCGACTGCCCAGGTCGACGCGCTGATCGCTGACGGCACCATCTACGGTGGCATGCTGCCGAAGATCCGCTGCGCCCTGGAGGCCGTGCAAGGCGGGGTGACTAGCGCCCATATCATCGACGGCCGCGTGCCGAATGCCGTGCTGTTGGAGATCTTCACCGACAGCGGCGTCGGCACCCTGATCTGCAATCGTAAGCACCACCATTGAGATAACCCTGCCACGCCCCGACTTCCGCTTCGACCACCCTCTGCGGGTACGCTTGGCGGAGGCCAACCGGCAAGACATCGTCTACCACGCTAACGATTCAGCCGCTGCTGACTCAAGCCCCGCATGAGACCACAGCGGCCTGATCTTCAGTCTTGCTATCCGCCCAAGCTGAGCGGGTGAGGCTGGACGAGCTGATCTTGGCGCAGACCAACAGCGCCAGCCGCATGAGTCAAGCGCGGCCAAACAGGCAGAGTGCGAAAGTGCCAGCCTGGGGTTTACGCACCCAAGGCACGGTCATTAGCGGCGATTACCGATCAGCACCGATCAGCTCGAGCAAGCGTGCCCGATCCGCCGTAAAACTGGCTTCAGACTGTTTGCGACCGTTCTGATAACGCTGGATGTCCTTC
>JBOICE010000429.1:0-8642 GCA_050739815.1 Pseudomonas sp.
GAGCCGTTGACGCTCGGTGCCGAGGCCGACACGGAGCCCGCTGTTGCGGCCGATGGCAGCATCGTGTTCGTACGCGGTGCAGGCAGCGCGGCGGATTTGTGGATGCGCACGACTGATGGCACCGAGAAAAAATTGACGTCGGCGGCTGGAGCGGAACGCTCGCCGAGCATTTCGAGTGCAGGCGTGGTCGCCTACATCGCAATTCGGGATGGCCGAAGACAGCTCCGAACCATCCGGCTCGATGGCACGCAGGATCGGACGGTGTTGAGCGAGCCGCCCGCGGAGTTTCCCGCCTGGTCGCCGGCCGGCGATCGTATTGCCTTCACGGCGGCGTCCGGCCGTCGCACCGTGATGATCACGAACGCCGAAGGCAGCTACACGAACACGGTCAATCTGCGCCGCGGCAAAGTGGCCTGGCTCGGAGCGGAAACACTTTTGGTTTCCGAGCTGGCGACAGACAATGCGGGTTACAACGGTGATCCCGATCGCGTCGTGGATCGTGATGCGGAACGCGATGCTCTTTTTGAGGGTGCGCTGTGGCGCGTGTCCGTGCCGGCCGCACCGGATGCGGATCGCGCGGACCTGACCTTCGATGCGGCAGTGGTCACGCCAGACGATCGCAGCGCGTACTTCGATCGCGCCTGGCAGCGTGTCAACGACCTCTATTTTTCGCGACCGGATCGTGCGCAGGCACATGCGCGCTGGCAGCTGGTTCGTGACGAACTCCGGCCGCGCGCGGCCAGCACATCGACACGCGCGCAGCTCGACGAGTTGATCCACGAAGCGTGGCGCAAGAGACCTGCGCTCAAGGAGGAGGTCAATGGCCGCGCTGCCGTTTCGAGCGCTCATCCGCTGGCCACGGAAGCCGGCCTCGAGATGCTGCGCAAGGGCGGCAATGTGATCGATGCAGCCGTGGCCGTGTCGTTCGCTCTGGGTGTAGTCGAGCCCGATGCCAGCGGTGTGGGCGGCTACGGCCAGATGCTCATCCAGGTCAGTGGCATGGAGCGGCCTGCACTGCTCGAGTTCATGTCGCGCGCGCCCGAGGAAGCCACACTCGACAACCCTGTCCTTGCCGGTCCCGACCTCGGCGGTCCGGCCAGGGCGATCGTGCCCGGCACGGTCGATGGGATGTACAGGGCGTGGCAGCGGTACGGCAGCAAGAAGCTGAAATGGTCGGAGCTGATCGAGCCCGCGATACGCTACGCTGAAAAAGGGTTCGTGCTGGACGATGCGTTTCCCACTACGCTGCGCCGCGAGCAGGAGGAGTACTTGAAGCACGCGAGCACGCGCGCGTTGTTCTTCCCGAATGGCCAGCCGCTGGCCGCCGGCGACACACTCCGAAACGCAGACCTGGCCTGGACGCTGAAGCAGATCGCAGAGGGTGGCGCCGACGCATTTTATCGCGGCGAGATCGCCCGGCGCATGGTCAACGACCTGCGCACCCAGGGCAATGTGATGTCGATGCGCGACCTCTCCCGCTACTTCGCCGAGTGGCGGGAGCCCGTGACCACGACCTATCGTGGTCACACGATCTATTCGAGTGCGCCACCCGTGAGTGGGGGTGCACTCCTGTCCGCGCAGCTCAATGCGCTGGAGAATTACGGCTCGCCGCGGCTGCACACCGAGGACGCAGCCACGGCGCATGCCATGATCGAAGCCTGGAAGCTGGCGCCGCGCGGCCGCATTGCCGATCCGAGTCTCTGGCCCGTCGATATTTCAGCGGCCATCAGCAAAGACACGGCACGCGCGCGCTGGACCTGTTTCTTCAGCGCCAGCCGCGCAGTGCCAACCCGTGACATCACCGCGCGGCGCTGCGCAGGCGCAACGACGGACACGGGCACCCCCGGCAGCGGACCGGAAGCACCATCACCGGACGCCTGTGAGGGTAAACCTGAAGAAGCCTGCCGGTCGACCGGCACGACTTCGTTTGCCGTGGGTGACGCGGATGGCAACCTGGTTGCCGTCACTCAGACGCTCGGAACGTGGGGCGGCAACTTCTACGTGACGCCCGGCCTGGGCTTTCTCTACAACGACAAGCTCGGCTCGTACGGCAACTCGGCCGACGCCTTTGGTGCACGCATCCCGTTCGCGCGGCATGGCAGCACCATCGCGCCAACCCTGGTCTTCCGCGGCACTGGCGCCGACCGTAAACCGCTGCTCGCCACGGGCGCGGCAGGTAATGCCTGGATCAATGCAGCCGTGTACCAGATGGTCACGGGTGTCATCGATCACAAGCTCGGCCCGCAGCAGGCACTGGAGCTGCCCCGTTTCCTGCCCGGCTCGTCGATGGGACCGGACGGGCAGAACCAGAGTTTGCTGCAGATCGAAGCCGGCTACTCGCCGGCCGTGATCGCAAAGCTGGAAGCCATCGGGCACCGCTTCAACGTCATCTCGCTGCCGGGTGAGCTGCGCATGGGCTACGGCGCCGCCGTGCTGGTCGAGCGCGGTCAGGTGCGCGCAGGCGCGGATCCCCGTCGATCGGGAGCTGCCGGCGCCGTTCGGTGAACCGCCCGCCGCTTGCGCAGTGTGGTCCTCGCGTTGGTGCTGGCGGCTTGCCACCGCCAGAGCAACGGTTCCGATGCACCATTGTCAGACGTGCCAGTCAGCCGCCGCTTGGGGATCTCGCGCGGACGTCCTCAGATTGTTCACCCGCGCGTCCTGAGCGCAGATCAAGTCGTGGCTCTCTGCCGGTGCTGGTTCTACGAGGCCACGAGCCTCGACTCGTTTTTGTGATCCTGCCTCTGGTCAATCAATCGAGCCTCAAGGCCGTGAGCGGGTCCACGTCCGCGGCCCTTCTTGCCGGTATCCACGTTGCTAAGCCCGCCACGATGACGACCGAGGCCACAATCAGCATGGCGACCAGAGCGCCACTGACTGTGGGCGCGTCGAGTATGCGCATGATCATGCGCACCGTCATGAGACTGGAGACGATGCTGTCGAAGGGAGCCGGCCTGGACGAGTTGTACGATCCGATCCTGCAGGCGCTCTCCATTACCAGTCGCCCGCTCTGACGACATGCTATCACTGGCGACGGCGTTTGTGCTCCAACGAATCCAGATGCGCTCTGACCCGCTGAACTTCTTTCTGCATTGGGCCGCGGTCCGGCCGATCGCGCAGGATCAAGTAATGCGTGTACGCGCGAATCGCTACGGTCGTGTCGCCCAGGAGTGCGGCCAGGCGGCCTTCTTCGCGCAGCGTGGCCGGTAGTACGGAGGCAAACTCAATGTTCGCGCCGGGAGGCCGGCGGCGCAGCGCAGCCAGAGCGCCGGCCAGGTCACCACGCTTTTCCAGCAACCGTGCGAGCATGACGTTAGCGCCTGTAGGGGATTCCCAGGCAGTTCCCTGTCGGTGTAGCGAATCGAGTCGCGCCAGTGCCGGTGCTGCCGTTGCGCCGGACATTGATTCCACGTTCGCCTCGAGCACACGCGCGCAAAGGCCCAACCGTCCAGCGCGCGGCACCAGCACGGGAACCACATCGCGCAGCAATTGTGCAAAGCGGTTCACGCTTGCGCGTACGCCGCTGGTATCCCCCTGGGCGACGCGCCAGAGCGCGACATAACACTCCATGGTCGCATAGGTCGAACGATTCAACGGGTCGACCTGCCAAAGATCCGCGGCGTAATACTCGGCGCGGTCAATGAACTGTGGGCGCCATGAGTCAGCGGCGGCGGCCAACCCTGGCTCGATCAAGCGCAGGAAGGCAACGGTGTAATCGGGCGGACATTCCGGCGGCGCGGGCATGGTCGCAGCCAGGGTCGCGGTACGTGCCGTCTGGCCACGCACGGCGGCAACGGCAATGCGCGCCCAATGAAGACCGCATGTGTTCTCGCCAGCGCGTGGTTTTTGAAGTCTGGCTTCTATGGCAGTGTCGACGTCACCAAGCGGAAATCCCAGGAGAAGGCTGTACCTGAGCAGGGGGCCAGGGTTAAGCAAGTGTTGAAGCTGCGGACGCATTTCGGAAAGCGCTGACTCGTCGTGGAAGAACTGCGCAAGGATCCAATGAAACACATCCCGTTGAGTAACGTTTTGAGTAACGTTCTTGAAATAGTGGGCCGCAGCGCGTCGGACATCTGAACTATCCCGCTTCAGCAGCGCTGCGTATAGTCGAAACGGCGCCGGGAAGGTCGAGTCGAGGGCAATGGCGCTATCGAACGCCGCGATTCCGCGCGGCAGCCAGTCGTCCAGGCCAGCTTGCTGGCCCCAGACCAGGAGCCACACACCGAGGCGTTGAAATGCTTCCACTGCACTTGGATTCAGTCGTGCGGCCGTTTCGGCTGCCTGGGTGAACTCGCGCCATGTTGACGGCTCAGGATAGTTGGGCCCGAGTAGCGCCAATAACTGCGCGCGGTCGGCGCTGCTCAACCCGTCGCGCACTGCCCAGGCCCGCGGATATGCGTCATAAATGAGTGGTATCGAAGGACCCTGGAAGGCCGCAACCGCACGAAAGTACGCCGCCAGCGCAAACGTGGAGTCAATCGCCAGCGCACGATCGTAGTGGGCAATCGCCGCCTGCGCGGAGCTCGTCTGACGCCCGACCAGGTACGCTTTGACCGCCGCAATCGAATCAGATAACTGCGCAACCCGCGGGTTGCGCTCGCCCAACAGTTTCGCGATTACGCGTCCCGCGAACCTTTCCACCAGTATCAGCTCATCGATTGTTCCCGTGGAGTCGGCCACGATCTCTGTGAACTCGACCTTCCCATCGGGGACACGCAGCACTCGACCACTGACGGACGTGCGCGTGGGAGCCACCAGCAGGTCAACCATGAGCAGCCGGTCCGCACCGACACTCCTGGCCAGCTCCAGTGCTTCTTCCTCTGTAATGTCACCCGATCCACCGGTCGCACTGCGCCACCGGCTCACCATGGTGCGACTATCGACCACGCGCGGCAGCCCATCGTCACCGCTGAAGTGCGCGCTCAGCAGATCGACGCCGCCTTCACGCAGGTAGTTGTGTGCGCTGTCCGGCGCTGTGATTCGGAACGGGAGCGCGGCAATGAGCATCGGATCGAGTGTGGAACGTGCCTCTCGATCGGTAAACGCGACCACGACTACCGCGATCGCGGTAATTCCCAAAGCCAAACCGCCGAGCAATACCGCGAGCGGGGGGCGGGCGAGGAGTCGCGGGTATCCTTTGAAACGATTCGCCAAACTGTGTATCGACGTGTGTTGCTGCTGCTGTGGTGGTGTCAGGTCTGGAGCGCGCACCTCGACGGGAGAGACTGACGCTACGGCCCGATTCCGAAGGTTTTGCACTGCGCCAGTTTCTTGCGCTGAGTTGTCAGGCATCGATTCACGACGCAGCTGTGCGGCCAGGGATTCGACCTGCGCATCCGGCGCGGCGCCGAACTCTTCGCACAGCAGTGTTGCATGCAGGGCGGCAACCTGTAGCGCCCCCGCGCGGTTGCCTGCATTCGCCAGCACGCGCATGAGTCGCAACGCGATACGGCCGTCAGCAGGGGTGCAGGCCAGTCGCCGGCGCCACCACATTGAGGCAGCGGCCGGACCCTGGTCGCGCTCGCTGGTTTCGGCCTGCCGTTCCAGCGCCACGTGGTAAAGCCGCTCCAGCCGCTCCCGCTCGCGTTCCTGCCATTGCTCGAATTCAACAGCGTCGGGTAAGGAGAGCCCGTCCAAAAACGGCCCGGTATACAGCTCGACGGCCAGCTGCGCGTTCTCGCCCTGCAACGCCGCCTCGAACTCGAGCAGGTCGACCCGCAGCAACGAGGTGTCGAGGCGTAGCGTCTCGCCCTCACTCAGGAGAACCCGCTCGCCCAGCGTTTTGCGCAGCTCGTGCACGCTCACGTTGAGTAATTGCCGGGCCGTCGCGGTTTCCGTTTCTGGCCAGAGAAGCCCAATGAGCTTGTCGCGGGCGGCTACGTGGCGCGGAGTCCCAACCAGCAGTGCTATCACGGCGAGCCGATGTCGATGCGTGGCCGGGCCAGAAATGACGCCGTCCGGCGCTTCAATGCGCGGCGGGCCGAGGAGTCGAACGCAAAATCCGAACGGACTTAGAGGAGGCTTAGCCAGGGGTGAGTTCCCGTTTAGGGGGCCGATGCAATATGCGCCGACAAACGTCGCCGGCGGAATACCTGCCGGTCAGCCTCCGGAGCCCCCATGACCATTATTCGTTTTGGCAGTAGAGCCAGGAACACGATCGGAATGACTGCGCTGGCGGTGCTCGTCTCGGCCCGTTGCGCCACACGTTACCAATGGCCTCGTGGTTACGAGTTTCTGATCATCGAGAACGTATCGCCTGATGTGATCCGCGTTTCCCTCGATATGGGCGATCATGAGTTACTGCTTGGCCGCGTTGAGCCCATGCGTCGCGGCGAGCTGCGCATCCGACCGGGCAGCATTTCTCCCTCGCACGTCAACGTGCGCATCCGCGTCGTTGCCATCGGCGCGTATGATCCCACGCCATCGACCACGGTCGATCGGACTGCACCGTTGCATTCCGATTCGTACCACCCCGACGAGTTGCTCCGCAATTCGTGGCGGTATTCCGGAAGTCGGATCGTGCCGCTGGGACCGCGCCGGTTGTGAACACCTTCACGAGCCCATGTCTGCCGCGGCTGGGGAGCAAGGGTGCATGAGCCCCGGGTTTCGGCTGCCGCTCCCGTGACGCGCGATGCCTTATCAATCTTGGAGCTGCACCTCTCGGTTTGTCACTATTCGGCGCGCAGCGCCTCGATGGGATCCACCCGCGCCGCTCGGCGCGCGGGCACGTAGCACGCGAGAGCGGCCGTGCCGACCAGGACGAGCACAACCACGGAATGGATGGGCAGGTCGATCGGCTTGACCTGGAACAGCAACGCAGCCATGAGCCTGGGCGGCATGTCCGCCTCTAAACACGCCAGGATGGTGTCGGACCTAGCTCGGCCTGCATCGCGCCTGTGGTCAATCAATCGAGCCTCAAGGCCGTGAGCGGGTCCACGCCCGCCGCCTTTCTTGCCGGTATCCACGTCACTACGCCCGCCACGATGACGACCGCGGCCGCAATGAGCAGCGCGAGCAAAGGGCCACTGACTGTTGGCTTGTCCTGTGTGCGCGTGATCACCTGCAGTGCTATGACACTGAGTGGCAGGCCGATCGCGAGTCCGATGCAGCTGAGCCGGATGCCCTGGAAGAAGAACAGGCCGACCACCTGGCGCTGGTCGGCGCCGAGTGCGGTGCGCACGCCGATCTCGCGGATGCGCTGGCCGACCGCAAACGCAACCACCGCGTACAGGCCGATCGCCGAGAGCAACAACGCGAGCAAACCACCGCCGGCAGCGGCGGCGCTGGTTCGCAGCAGGTTCGTCCGCCGGATCTGCTCGCTCGCGGCCAGCGTTCGCATGATGCTGATCGGCAGCTCGGGCGCCTCTGCAGTTACAACCGAGCGGATCAATGGGATCAGCACATCGGCGGGTCCTTGCGTGCGCACGTACAGGCCGCCGGGCCTGGAGCTGAACGGCAGGTAGACGCGGGTCGAGAAGCCGCCATCATTGCTCTCACCCGCTATGTCGGCATCCACTACACCGACCACGACGAACTCCTCCGGGTGGCTGTCTACCTCGATCAAGCGCCGGCCAATCGGATTCGCCGTACCCCACAACTGGCGCGCCAGGTCACTACCAATAATGACGGCCGGCTGTACGGTTTTCAGAATCTCTTCCTTGCTGGCCGCCGGATCGACCGATTCCAGCTCGAGCGGCGTGAAATCCCGGCCGCGCACGAACGGGATGTCCATCAGGTCGAAGTAGCCGCCGGCGGTCAGCATGCCCTTGATGCGAAAGTCGCGATACTCGATGCCTGGCACGCGATCGGCTGGGTGGACCGCAACGTCTTCGGTCCTGTTCCAATGGGTGTTTTGCACAACCCCGCCCACATCCGACAGTATGCTGATGCGGTGTTGCAAGCGACGCATGGTCTCGCGAATCTGCGGCCCGCTCGCGTTGCTGGCGGAAACATTGAATTCGACCGACAGGATCTGCTCGTTGAGCATTGACCGGCGATCGTTCACCCTGCCCATCACAAGCAGGATCAGTGCGCCCAGGCCAACCAGCAGCGGTTGGGTCAGCGCAATCTGGCCAACCACCAGCGCACGCTGCAGTCTCGACCGCCCGGCCGCCACCGTGCCCGCTGAATCCTTCAGCACATCGGAAATCGCCAGGCGAGTGGCGTGCAGCGCGGGAGACAGCCCGAACAAGATGCCCGTCACGATCGCGAAGCCGGCAGTGAAGGCGAGGGCCGGCCAGTTCAGCACAATCTGCGCGTCCTCGAAGCGCGCGCGAAATACCTGGATCAGAGACCAGACCACAAAGGCTCCGAGACCGCCCGCCGCAATCGCCAGCAGCACACACTCCGTGATCAACTGCCGGATCAGCCGGGCGCGCGCGGCTCCCAGCGAGAGCCGCACGGCGATCTCCCGCCTGCGCGCTACGGCGAGGCCGACCAGAATCGCGCTCACGTTGGCGCAGGTGATCAGCAGAATCAGCAGGGTGATGCCGCTGAGCAGTGTCGCCAGGACTATCGACTCGTTGTCGCTGTCTCGATCATCGTTGTTGAAGCGGACCGGCACGATGTCCGCATGGGGCAAAACGCGTTCGTCGGGACGCGCAACCAGTTGTTTCGTGCGCAGCGCGATCGACGCAACTACAGAC
>JBOICE010000430.1:0-2992 GCA_050739815.1 Pseudomonas sp.
CACGAACAGCGTAAAACCTGCCGCGGCGTGGCCGCCCGGCCAGCAGCGCCCTGGTTTGTCGGTGGGTGGCCGCGGGCTGAGCAGTGAGCTGTAGCTTTCCTTGCCGCCAAACTGGCTAAGGCTCCACGGGCATTGCACGGCCGTCACCGCCTTCATCGAGGTGACGAAGCTGGTGGATAGCGCCATGGCCAGTACGACATAGCCCAGCTGCCGGCGCAGAGGTTTCAAGCGTTCGAGGAACAGGCTCGCCAGCAGGCCGAGAATTGACAGCATGGCGAAGGCGATCACCGCCTGTTTGGCGCGATCGTGCAGGACCTCTTCGAGGAAGGCGCTATGCCGGCCGATAAAACCCACGCCAGGCTCATAGGCCAAATCGGCGAGGGCGAAGTACAGGCGAGTGGGTTCGACGATTAGCAGCAGGGCCATGATGGCTAGCGGCAGCCCCAGGCAAAGCCAAAGATTCAGCGGTGGAGAATAGCTGCGAGCAAGAGTCGATGGCATGGTGGGTCCAGGCTGTGAGCGAAGAAGTCCCTGACACTGGTCGGGGTGGCTCAGGTATTCGGGCGTGTCTAGCGGCATACGCATTCCAGGTGGGGAGCAGCAACCCGCAATAGTCAAGGCAACCGTTTGGCCATGCCGCTAAACCGTCGTCATGGCCCGCTTAGCGAGGCAGTGCGCAGCAGCGACAGCGTGCGGCCCCAGCGCACAATGGAGCGGCAGTCTGTGGATATGCCTGTTGTCACGGCGTGAACCAAGCGTGAAAAAAATGTGAAATGGGCTGGGTGCGCAAGAGCTTCGAGTTAAGGTTGGCCCAGGCGGCGCGGGACGTTAGCGCACAACGGGGGAAGCACAGATGCGAATTTTGTTAGTCGAAGATAACCGCGACATTTTGGCCAACCTGGCCGACTACCTGGGCATGAAAGGCTATAGCGTGGACTGCGCGCAGGACGGCCTGTCAGGTTTGCACCTCGCGGCGACCGAGCATTACGACTTGATCGTGCTCGATATCATGTTGCCTGGGATGGACGGCTACAGCCTGTGCAAGCGACTGCGTGAGGATGCGCGGCGCGATACTCCGGTGATCATGCTCACCGCTCGTGACCAGTTGGAGGATCGTCTGCAGGGCTTTCGTGCTGGTGCCGACGATTACCTGCTAAAACCCTTCGCCCTCTCCGAATTGACTGCGCGCATAGAGGCAGTCTTGCGTCGAGCTCAAGGCGGTGGGCGGCGCAGCCTGCAGGTGGCGGATCTGACTTATGACCTCGATACGTTGCAAGTCAGCCGTGGCGGGCGAGCGCTCAAGCTCAACCCGGTCGGCCTCAAGCTGCTCGCCGCGCTGATGCAGAAGAGTCCGCATGTGTTGCGTCGGGAGGTGTTGGAAGAGGCGGTGTGGGGAGATGATTGCCCGGACAGCGATAGCCTGCGCAGCCACGTCCATCAGTTGCGTCAGGTGATCGACAAACCCTTCGCGAAACCGCTGCTGCAGACAGTGCATGGTGTCGGCTATCGCCTGGCGGAGACAATCGATGGAGTTTAAGCACAGCCTGTCACGCCGTATCGTGATCGCCTTCGTGCTGATGACCTCGCTGGTGGCAGGCGCCTTTGCCCTGGGGATCGTCGAAACCGTGCATATGGTTGAAGAAAAGCTGATTTCCAGTGAACTGGGTGGCGATCTGGATCGCTTGCTACAGATGGACAGCATGGACGAATGGCGTTTTCGCCCGGAGCCTGAGCAGCTGTTCTACTTTACTGGTGGTCGTGACGAGTTCGCTTTGCCGGAAGATCTCCAAGAGTTGGCGCCAGGCGTTCATGAGGTGTTTCGCGGTGAGCTGTCGTATCACGCGTTTGTCCGCGTGGTGGCTGGTCGCCGCTATGTGCTGCTGCAGGATCAGAGTGAGTTCGAAAACCGTGAGCGGGTGTTGTTCTCCACGGTATGGATTGGTTTGCTGCTCTGCATCGTTCTGGCCGTGGTGCTGGGCCGGCTGCTGGCGCGCAAGGTCATCGAGCCGGTAGTGCGCCTGGCATTGCAGGTTCGTCATCGCGATCAGCTGTTGGCCATGGCGCCGCCCTTGGCGCCGGATTATGCCGCCGATGAGGTTGGGCAATTAGCCGCGGCCTTCGATGCCACGCTCGGTCTGCTGCGCCATGCGTTGACCCGCGAACGCCTGTTCACCAGCGATGTCAGCCATGAGTTGCGTACGCCCTTGATGGTGCTCGCCAGTTCCTGCGAGCTATTGCTGGCAAACACTGGGTTGGATCAGCGCGCCCGGGCACAAGTGGAGCGGATCGCGCGGGCCAGTGAAGAGATGCGTGATCTGGTGCAAACCTTCTTCTTGCTCGCGCGTGCTCAGCATGAAGATGCCAGCATGGCACCGGCGCTCAGCCTGAACACCGTAGCCGATGAATTGGTGGCGCAGTGGCGGACGCCGATCGAGAGCAAGGGGTTGCAGTTCGACTACGACCCTGGCGAGTCGTCGAACGGTTGCTTTAACGCGACCTTTTTGCGCGCAGTAATGGGGAATTTACTGCGTAATGCCCTGCATTACACCGACTCCGGGCGAATCAGCCTGAGTGTGCTGAGCGATGGTTTTATCGTCGAAGACAGTGGTGTTGGCATTCCCGAGAACGAGCGCGAAGCCATGTTTCAGCCCTTTGTACGCGGGGATAGCCAACGGGGTGAAGGCTTAGGCCTGGGCTTATCGCTGGTGCTGCGCATCTGTGAAAGCCAGGGTTGGGCGGTCAGCCTGGCCGCGGTACAGCCGCGTGGATGTCGGTTCCACGTCAAGCTGGGCGGCGAGTCAGCATAGATTGTAGTGGGCTTTAACCTTCGCCTGAGTGGTTGTGACGGGTGATCGATTGCGTTTCGTAACTTACTGTCCTTGCGCGAGTCGAAGGTCCGTTCAGCTTGCTGCGAGATTACATTTGACGAAACTTTCACATGACTTTGACCTGTTGTTTACAGCGCGCTCGTTAAGGTCGGTCGATCATTTGG
>JBOICE010000431.1:0-3704 GCA_050739815.1 Pseudomonas sp.
ACTGTCAGTACCAGATGATTCACGCGCGACTCCTTTTCTATAAGCCAGGCGGCCCCTTCAGGCCCCCGCCAAGCTCAGCCAATAGGTATAAAAGACCTTGTCTCTTACATAGCCTAGGCGCTCATACAGCGCCTGCCCGGCCAAATTAGTCTTCGCCGTTTCCAGTTGCAGGCCGCATGCGCCACTCGCCAGCGCATGCTCGCGCGCCGCATTCATCAGCGCCTCAGCAACCCCCTGGCGACGGGCCTGAGCCACGACATAAAGATCACTCAGCAAGCAGGCGGGCTCGAGCGCCAAGGAGGAGAAAAACGGGTAAAGCTGGACGAAGCCGAGCGCCTCACCGGCAGAATTCCGGGCGAGCAACAGCGTCGAATCGCCCCTTTCTATGCGCGCCGCAAGAAAGTCGCGGATAACCGCTTGCGGCTTGGGTACCTCATAGAACTCGAGATAGCCGGCGAACAGTCGAGCAAGGTCGTCGAGATCTTCAGTCGCGGCGGCTTGTATAGGCATTCGGTACGCTCCTAAGGGGTTGGCGGAGTATAGGCAAACTTATCGAGGCCTCTTCACGGCAGCCGCGACTGCGCGTCGCAGGTGCACTGAAAGATAAATCGTGTACCGTTTGAAGATTTATCTGGAACAATCTGTAGGATTTTTGAGAACATCCGCGCCCCCGCTGTGACTGCAAGGCACGCTCCGGTCGCAGAGCGACGCGTGCCCACTGATTTTCACAACATCTTGATGTAGTATGCCGCGCCTCGGACTACAAGACGGTCAACGTCGGGTCCGTAATGGGCTATTGAGTAGAGCTGAAGAGCTGAGCAGAGTGAGGCAAGTGATGACTGAGCGCGTTCAAGTCGGTGGCCTGCAGGTCGCCAAAGTCCTGTTCGACTTCGTAAATAACGAAGCCATCCCCGGTACCGGGATTTCTGCCGAGCAGTTCTGGGCCGGTGCCGAAAACGTCATTAATGACCTGGCGCCGAAGAACCAAGCCCTGCTCGCCAAGCGCGATGATTTCCAGGCCAAGATCGATGCCTGGCACCAGTCGCGTGCCGGTCAGGCGCATGACGCCGTGGCTTACAAAGCCTTCCTGCAAGAAATTGGTTACCTGCTACCAGAAGTCGCGGATTTCCAAGCCACCACCCAGAATGTCGACGAAGAAATTGCCCGCATGGCCGGCCCGCAGCTGGTTGTCCCGGTAATGAACGCGCGCTTCGCCCTGAACGCCTCCAACGCCCGCTGGGGCTCGCTGTACGATGCCCTGTACGGCACCGACGTGATCAGCGAAGAAGGCGGCGCCGAGAAAGGCAAGGGTTACAACAAGGTTCGCGGTGACCAGGTGATCGCCTTCGCCCGCGCCTTCCTGGATGACGCTGCCCCGTTGGAAAGCGGCTCCCACGTCGACGCCACTGCCTATGTAGTGAAGAACGGCGCATTGGTGGTCAACCTGAAAAACGGCAGTACCAGCGGCCTGAAAAATGCCGCCCAGTTCATCGGTTTCCAGGGCGACGCCGCGGCACCGAAGGCGGTGCTGCTGAAGAACAACGGCCTGCACTTCGAGATCCAGATCGACGCCACCAGCCCAATCGGCCAGACCGATGCCGCCGGCGTCAAAGACCTGCTGATGGAAGCCGCACTGACCACCATCATGGACTGCGAAGACTCGGTCGCCGCGGTCGATGCCGACGACAAAGTGGTGGTCTACCGCAACTGGCTGGGCCTGATGAAAGGTGACCTGGCCGAAGCAGTCAGCAAAGGCGGCAGCAGCTTCACCCGCACCATGAACCCGGACCGCACCTACACAGCGGCCAACGGTGGCGAGCTGAACCTGCATGGCCGCTCCCTGCTGTTCGTGCGTAACGTCGGCCACCTGATGTGCATCGACGCCATTGTCGATGCCGAAGGCAATGAAGTGCCGGAAGGCATCATGGACGGCCTGATCACCGCGCTGATCGCCGTACACAACCTGAATGGCCGCAGCAGCCGCAAGAACAGCCGTACCGGCTCGATGTACATCGTTAAGCCGAAGATGCACGGCCCGGAAGAAGCGGCGTTCACCAACGAGCTGTTCGGCCGTATCGAAGACGTCCTGAGCCTGCCGCGTAACACCCTGAAAGTCGGCATCATGGACGAAGAGCGGCGCACCACTGTCAACCTGAAGGCCTGCATCAAAGCCGCCAGCGAGCGCGTGGTGTTCATCAACACGGGCTTCCTCGACCGTACCGGTGACGAGCTGCACACGTCCATGGAAGCGGGTGCCATGGTGCGTAAAGCGGCCATGAAATCCGAGAAGTGGATCGCTGCCTACGAAAACTGGAACGTCGATATCGGTCTGGCTACCGGCCTGCAAGGCCGGGCACAGATCGGCAAAGGCATGTGGGCCATGCCCGACCTGATGGCCGCCATGCTCGAGCAGAAGATCGCTCACCCGCTGGCCGGCGCCAACACCGCCTGGGTCCCGTCGCCGACCGCGGCTGCACTGCACGCCCTGCACTACCACAAGGTCGACGTGTTCGCCCGTCAGGCCGAGTTGGCCAAGCGTGAACGCGCGTCTTTGGACGACATCCTCAGCATCCCGTTGGCGGCGAATACCAACTGGTCGGCCGCAGAGATCCAGAACGAACTGGACAACAACGCCCAGGGCATCCTCGGTTACGTGGTGCGCTGGATCGACCAGGGCGTCGGCTGCTCCAAGGTGCCGGACATCAACGACGTCGGCCTGATGGAAGACCGCGCCACCCTGCGTATCTCCAGCCAGCTGCTGGCCAACTGGCTGCGCCACGGCATCGTCAGCGCCGAGCAAGTGCTGGCCAGCCTCAAGCGCATGGCACCGGTGGTTGACCGTCAGAACGCCAACGACCCGCTATACCGCCCGCTGGCACCGAGCTTCGACGACAACATTGCCTTCCAGGCCGCCGTCGAACTGGTGATCGAAGGCACCAAGCAGCCGAACGGTTACACCGAACCGGTACTGCACCGCCGCCGCCGCGAATTCAAGGCCAAGCACGGCCAGTAATTCGTACCGCGACTAAAAAACCGCCCTCCGGGGCGGTTAATGAGATGGTCACCCCCACACCCTGCGAGGGCTACGCTTTCGCAGGGTGTTTTGTTTTCGGAGGCCATCATCATGAGCACGTTAGCGCTGGTAGGTATCGATCTCGGCAAACACAGCTTTCATCTGCATGGCCAGGACAAGTCAGGCCGTGAAGTTTTCCACAAGAAGTTCTCGCGGGCGCAGATGATGCAGTTCTTCGGCAATCTGCCAGTCTGTGTTGTAGTCATGGAATCCTGTGCTGGCGCCCATTTCGTTGCCCGAGAGCTGGCCGGCATGGGCCATGCGACCAAGCTGATTTCTCCACAGTTCGTTCGGCCTTTCGTCAAAGGCAACAAGAACGACTTCGTCGATGCCGAAGCCATCTGCGAAGCCGCTTCGCGTCCATCGATGCGTTTCGTGACACCGAAGACCGAGGCACAGCAAACCCTTTCGGTTCTGCATCGGATGCGCGAATCACTGGTGCGCGAGCGCACCAAAACCATCAATCAAACGCATGGGTTTCTGCTGGAGTTCGGCGTCAGTTTGCCTACCGGGCAGGCGATGATGAAGCGCTTGCCCAGTGTCTTGGTCGAGTATGAGTTGCCGGGCCGGCTACTGTTGCTGTTGCAGCGCTTGCAGGAGCATTTCAGCTACCTGGACGGACAAATCAAGG
>JBOICE010000432.1:0-4293 GCA_050739815.1 Pseudomonas sp.
AGGGCAACCCCGCTATCAGTGGCTCCCGCGATGCTATTCGCACCGCTTTCAAGCAAGGACTGATCGCCGACGGCGAAGGCTGGATGGAAATGATCAAGAGCCGTAACCAGACGGCACACACCTACAATGAATCCGTCGCCAACGAGATCGCTGACCATATCATGGCGCTATACCACGCTCTGTTTCAGCAGTTGCAGATGCACATGCAAGAGCTGGCCGACTACGCATGACTGACGAGCTCCGCTTCGGCCTGCCACCGCATGCTGTCGAGAAACTGCGCGGAGTGTTCCAGGGCTGGCCGCAGATCCAGCGCGTGCTGCTCTACGGTTCGCGCGCCAAGGGCAACTATCGTCCCGGCTCCGACATCGACCTCACCCTAGAAGGCGAAGACCTGTCGCTCTCGCAACTGCTGGCCATCGAAAATCAGATCGACGACCTGCTGCTGCCCTGGATGGTCGATCTCTCGCTCAAGCACCGAATCGACAGCCCCGCCCTGCTCGATCACATCCAGCGCGTGGGCGTACCCTTCTATACGCGACGGGCACAGCTCCCGAATAGCTGACGGCATTTCGATGGTTCCCACGCTCCGGCGTGGAAGCGTGGGCGCTCCGTGTCCAGAGAAGCGGAGCGTCTTGGGCTGCATGCCTGAGGAGCGTGGGAATGATCAAACTATGCTGCGCCTCGGCCGCGAACGCGAGGAGTTGGGTGTAGTGGCCGATCAGCAGGGTTGCCCGACTTCGGCGGCGAGACGCATCATGGCGGCTACTCCTGAAAATAATCGGGAGCATAGCTTCGTCAGCGGAGCCTACTTTTTGTAGGTGGGGTTTATGGAGCGCTTAACCTGATCGGGGCCGGTAACGGGCCGGTGCAGCGTGAGCTCAAGCGCATGAGCGAGGCTGACCTGCTGGTGATTAGCCAGGTGGGCAATCAGAAGCACTACCAGGCGAACCGCAATTCGCCGGTTTTCATGGAGCTAAGCGGCCTGGTGCGCAAGACATTTGGCCTGGCCGACGTGTTGCGTCAGGCGCTATTACCTGTAGCTGACCACCTTAAGGTGGCACTGATTTATGGCTCGATTGCCAAGGGCCATGAGCATGCGGGCAGTGATGTGGATCTGCTGCTGATCAGTGACACCCTTGCCTATGCTGAGCTGTTTGCGCTTATGGCCGAGCCGGAAGCGCAACTCGGCCGGCCGATCAACCCCAGTGTGTATAGTGCTGTGTGTATAGTGCTGCCGAGTGGCGCCAGCGTCTGGTGGATGGCAACACCTTTGCCTTGCGGCTGTTTGAGCAACCGAAGATCTTTTTGCTTGGCGCAGCAGATGACCTTGGAAAACCTGCTTAATTTGCACCAAGCCGCCAGCCTCATTGCCCTTGCCCACCGTTTCGTTCAACGAACACCATCCGGAATAACTGAGAGTCTTTAGCCCTTATGCGGTACCTGCGTGTTTTGCCCTTTGTTGCGGTGTTGGCGGTCATCCTGTTCGCCGGCTTGAAGCCTGAGCCGGTGCCCCAGGTGTTCGATCAGCAGGACAAGTTGCACCATCTGCTCGGCTTCGCCGCCCTGGCCTTTACCCTGCGCCTGGGCTTCCCCCGCCCGCATTTCACCTGGCTGATGGCCCTCAGCCTGGCGGCTGCACTGCTGATCGAGCTTGGCCAGGGCTTTTGGCCCCAGCGTACGCCGTCCACCGGCGATATGTTCGCCAACGCCCTCGGCGTATTGCTCGGCTGGAGTTGCTCGCTGCTGCTACAGGGCTGGTTGCGGATTCGACGCCGTGGCGGCGATGGGCGGGGGCACGTGGCGGATAGTGGCCCTACGAGGCCACAAGGCTTGCAGGGTTGATAGCGCCCAGCTGCGTGGCGGCGCTGCTGCCGTGGAACTGCAAGCCAGAGCCGGCACAGTAAATACAAAACCCAGCCGTTAGCCATGTAGGGCAACTCCGCTCCTACACAAAAGCCCGCATTATCGCGCAGTTGTAGGCGCCGGTGTGCCTGCGAAAAAGTCGTGTGCCGATGTCAGTCCCACTGCGCCCGCTCGCTCCATTTGCGCGGGTTGCTGTGGCTGCCGGCGAGCACGGCAATCGCGCAGAGCACCACCAGGGTCGCGGCGTTGGCCGGGATCTGCAGGTTGAAGTCGGTGCTGGAGTGGATCAGCAGGGCGATGATGCCCATGGCCGCGCCGAAGCCGACCCCGCTGCGGTAAACCGATTCGCGCCGCCACAGTGCCCTGAGCGCATGCCACAGGGCCAATAGGGTGAAGGCCGCCAGCGGCAGGCTGCCAAGCAGGCCGAGCTCGATGGCGAACTGCAGGTAGTCGTTGTGCGCGTGGTCGAAGTGCAGGCGGATGTCCTGGCCCGGGTATTGGGGGAACACCGCCTCGAAGCTGCCCGCGCCTTGCCCCAGTAGCGGCCGCTCCTGCAGTAGGGGCAGGGCGTAGCCGAACACGTCGTCGCGGACTTCGTTGGCCTGCTGGACCACTTCGCCGTTGACCACCACATCATTTAGGCGGGTGTTGAGCACGCGATCCTTGAGCTTTTCCAGGCCGAAGTACTGGCTAATCACCAGGACATCGATGAGGAGGATGCTAGCGAGGATCAGGCCGTTGCGCAGGCGGTGCTCCTTCTCCAGCAGGATGAACAGCCCACCGACCAGCAGCAGGCTTGCGAAGAACGCGGTGTTGCCCATGCGCGAGTGGGTCATGACCAGCGCTATGACCATCACCACCAGCGCCAGGCGCAGGCGCGCCTTCGGGCCCATCAGCAGCTCCAGCAGGTTGACCCAGCTGAACGGGCGGCCATCGCGCAGGGCCAGCAGCAGGCCGATGCCACAGGCCAGGGTCAGTTCCAGATAACCGGCCAGGTGGTTGCGGTTGACGAAGGTGCCGGTAGCGTCACCTAAGTAACTGGTCTTGGGGCCGACCAGCAGCCATTCCACGCCGGACAGGGTCATGAACGCCCCCCAAAAAGCCTGCAGGGTACCGCTGACCACCAGCGTGCCTAGCAGCAGGCTCAGGCGTTTGCGGGTATGGAACAGACTGACCACCAGCAGGAAGAGCAGGCTGTAGCCAAGGCCGAGCATCAGGTACTGAAAGGTCGCCCCGTTATCCACGCTCAACCCGGCCAGCCACTGCAGCGTCACCCAGGCTTGCGTGAGCAGAAGCAGGGCCAGCAAGGGCAGGGCGGCTTTCAATGTTTTGTTGCGACTGCCTTGCTCAGCCCCGCCCCGCAGCTGGCCGATCGCCCAGACGCCGGCTAGACCACCCATCAACAGGACGAACAGCCCGGCCGCCCAGTCGCGATTGCTGCCCAGCGGTAGAGGCAGCCACACCAGGACGAACAGGATTGCGGCAAGCAGGAACCTCTCGAGGTGGTTGGTGGGCAGGGACATAGGCAGGGCTGATCCGTGAAATAACTGGCTGGCAGACGAGGTGCGCGCGGGGCGGATTTGAAATGCCGCAATTGTAGGGGGTTTCCCGCTGCGCAGCGAGCCGGCGAACAGCCAGTTCGAGCGGCCAAGCGCGGATTTCGGTGAACGTGACCGCTCATTTCGCTAACTCATGACCGGTGCTTTCACCCCGGTTGCGCGGGGTTTGGATTGTAGCTGCATCGGTCACGATGCCGCTGCTTCCTCCGTGTTTTTCCGGCGCAGTGATTCGCCTTTCATCACGATTCGGTAGGCGTTGTGCACCAGCCGGTCGAGCAAGGCGTCGGCCAGCGTGGGTCGTTGATCCAGCCATGCCAGTGCTGACGTTGTCCCGAAATTCCAGTACAGCCCATAACTAGAGTAAGGTCGCGGCGAAGGCTCCTTTCCCAGCAGGAGAGCGGCGATGAAAACGTCGAGATTCACCGAAGAGCAGATCACCTTTGCCTTGCGCCAAGCCGAGGCCGGCACGCCAGTGGCCGATGTCTGCCGGCAGCTCGGGGTGGCCGAAGCCACCTTCTATGTGTGGAAGAAAAAGTACGCCAACCTCGGCGTGCTGGAGCTTCGCGAGCTGCGCCAGCTCCGCGACGAAAACACCCGCCTTAAGCAGTTGGTGGCCGACCTCACCCTGGATCGCCATATCCTTCAGGAAGTGATCAAAAAAAAGATCTGAGGGCGGCTCGCCGCCGCGAGCTGGCCCACTGGATTCACGAGCGCTTTCAGATCAGCCGTCAACGTGCCTGTCGGTTGGCCCTGTTGCATCGGGCCACCTGGTACTACAAAAGCGTGGCCAAGGATCTCAGCGCCCTACGCCAGCGCATCCGTGAGCTGGCGCAGAGTCGTCCACGCTTTGGTTACGCCCGTATCCATATCC
>JBOICE010000433.1:0-4040 GCA_050739815.1 Pseudomonas sp.
CATTGCGATAAGCGGATCATCCTGCAATGGCCACGGTAAAACCGATGGAGGCAGTAGCGGAGACAGTGGTGGGTACGGATCGTACTACGACAACACTGGAGGTTGAGGCGTAAGCGACCAAGACAAGATCGACTGCCAGACCCCCAAGCCCCGCCGCCGAGCGGGGCTTTTCGTTTCTGCTCTTACCCTCTATGCCATCTCTGGTTAATTCTGCACGCCAGCCATGTGCTCGGCGGCGTCCAGATCATTCGCATCGTTTGCTTCGTGGTTAACCTCATGATTTACCTCATGGTTGGCTTCGTGAGCTGCGCCACGCCCGCTGTTGGCACTGCCGGGCCCGCTGTTGCTTCCGTTATGCCCGCTATTGCCGCCATGCCCGCCGTCACCGTGGCCGCTGTCACCACCACGGCCACCACCATCACCGCCGCCACCATCCTTTGATCTGCCTCATCCCTGCTACTCAGTTGATCGCTACCGACTGGCCCACGGTGAAAGTATGCGGGCCGACAGTCAGCACCACCGATGCAGCCTTGGTGATCCGTGATTGAGCGTACCAGGTTGGCGGCCGTGGTCACCAGGCCCAGTGTTATCGACACTCCACTGGCCAGCGGCAACGGCCACGCCATAGTCGGCGAGCTGCACGGCACCCACCACCGGCTTGCGCAGGCGACGACGGGACGCCACGAGGTCCGCTGGCGCTCCATACCAGCACATCGGCTGCTACACGCCCGGGTTGATCACGCTCATCTATCGAGCCAGACATATCCCTAAACGTATCCCTAAAACCCGGAGCTGTACGGGAACATGGAGAATCATGCAGGCACAAAAAAACCGGCACAGGGGCCGGTTTTCTGGGTTTCAGGTGCATAAGGGAACATCTGAAAGCATGTTAGTGGCGGAGCCGGGGTCGAATACATAGCAGCAAAGTGGCGAAAATACTGGATGCCAGTTTTACAGGCCTGCTTGCGTATACCTAAACGTATACCTAAAACGGAAAGTACCCCCTTCCCGTCATCGTTCGGCCTCATTCATGGGATGTTTCGCAGATAGCTATCGGTTGCCTGCCTCGCGCGCGCGTACTTATCACTAAATCATCAAAGCGCAGTCCTTTTATGGACTGTGAAAATCATCATACCTTGTCGCGCTTTAGCTTTTCCTCGATAGCCAGGCGCACAAACTCCGAACGGTTGGCGCTGGGATGGCGGATCAGCCGATCAATCGCCGCCACGGTGTCAGTTTCCACTGACACGATCAGCCGGGTTATCGGCGTGCTGCCGAATTTGCGGTTTTTGCTCATGCCGTAGGCTCTCCGTAATAAGTTAAAACTTAGCTTTCGTAACATCTCATGGGGTTGGCCTTGTCGTGATCTTGCCGCTTTCATGGGGTTATTTTCGCATCGGCCCGGTGGATAGCCCGCCATGCAGTCGGCAGCGCCCCGATAAGTACAAGTCGCGGCGCTTGCAGGGCGTGCCTGTCCGAGTCTTGGCGCCACAGGTCAAGCTCCGCAGTTCATCAGGGAAGGGCCGGTGCGTCGGTGGTGGATGCTGGTAGCCGCCTGCTGCCCACGCCTTGAACCTTGCAGCGCTGTCCATGTGATATTGCCGCCATAGCTTGCGCAGGTGGGCTTGGTCGTCACTGGTGCGCAGTTCATCGGTATCGTGCTGCTTAATGGTTTTATCCATACCAACCCCCATCGACTCCAGTGGCGACCCAATCCGAGCGAGGCAATTTGCGCTCAATGAGCAATGCCGCTTGGCTGCCATCCTGGTTTTGAAGCCCTTTTGAAGCGGTAAAAGATGGCCGAGCAACAGGGCTGCGCCCTGGTATATCTAAGAAGAAGTACAGTTTCTGTACCAAGTGAAGGTGCCTCGTGCGTACATCTACTGTACCGATTAGCATGATGTTAATGGTCGCTCAGGCCTCCAGCGGTACATTTTCTGTACGCAGTGAGTACGGTTTCTGTACCGGGTGATTTGATTTTTCCAAGGTGAATTTTCGTGGCGGCGTGCTGGTTGAGCTGACGTCGATCTTTCCACCGCACTCATCAACCGGGTGCCAGGTCAGCGCGAACAGTGCGCAGCAACCGCCAGGCCTGATAAAACGGCCCTCTCTAGTCCGCACAATCAAGCGTTGCTCCTGTAACTCCTCCAGCGCTTTGGCGAGCGTCGACTTGCTGCCAATACCCCATTTTTTGGCTTGCCCGAACGATGCAGAGAGGTCGCCGTTGTTATTGCCACGGTACTGGCGCAGTAACCCCAGCAGCACCTTTAGCGCGCCACCGGAAAGCGCCCGGAAGTCTTCGCTATCCATAACTACGTGGGGCAAGGCTGCGAATGGTCCAGACGCATTGCGCCCTTTAGATTTTCTAAGGGTGCGAGCCACGTTCAGCCCTCGGCTCTTTCTGTGGTTAGACCGGGGTTGCTGGTGCCGATCCAGGTGCGAGAGGCGCCGATTTTCCAGCTGCAAAAACATCCCGATGGGATGCCGTCGGCAAACAACAGATACCAGCCGTTATGGGTGCCGGACTTGTCGCCGGGGACGTGGAAGCGGTGAATGCTGCCGTCTGGCATGGGTAGCCAATCAAGCGGCCCGTAGACGTTTTGTAGTGCGTCCCGAAAACTAATCACGCAATCCATAAGGCGACCTCCAGAGCGATTAACAGCAACAGGTCAGCGCCAGCCGGTGCGATGGTGAACAGGTAGCAGCAGGCTAGATTTGGGCAAGCCTTCGGCGCCCCCGCTGATTTGCAGGGTTTGAGGTTCGTCATGGGTTAAGCCCCCCGCTGGGCGCGGTCGGCAATGTGGGCAAGGCTGCTCATGCTGCCAACCTCCCCACCGGATATGTGCTCAGGTAGTACAGGGCAACCCCGTGGTGGGTGCGACCTTGATCGTCGGTCAGGGTGACACGCTGGGTCTGGATCGGGTGGCCCGCCTCGCGCAGTTCCTTAATTCTGGCTGCCGGCATCATGATGTTCAGCTCACTGCGGGCGGTGATCGTGTCCACTGGGCCGCTGTGTAGGCGCGCCAGCAATCGTGCGCGCTGGGCGTCGGCACTGGTATCATGGGCGGGCGTTTTCTCTGGGCTGGCCTGTTGGTCGGCCTTCTTTTTGTCTGTCATTTAAGCGGCCCTCGCTTCCAGCTTGCTGCGCAGCCACGCGTCAACCTCCGCCACGTTGAAGTAAACGCGGGAGCGGCGGTCTGTGCCTTCCTTGATCGGCTTGGGAAATGAAGAGTCGCGGGCGCGCAGCTTGTCCACGCCGGATCGGCTGCGGCGCAGCTTTAAGGCCAGGTCGGCCATGGTCATAAGCTCTGGCAGGCTGAATGCCGCCAGGGTTGTGCTGGGTTTGGTCTGGTGCATTGCTTTGCTCCTTTTTGGCTATTCGGAGCTGAGCTTAGGGAGGCGCTGGATATGACAGGAAGAGGTGACATAGTGGCATGCCATCATGTCATACCCTTGTGTCATGCCTTCGGCGGATCGTCCGGCTTGATGGCAATAGCCAGTTCTGCGGCCTGGCGACCAGGTACGCCGAGATCAACCATGAAAGCCTTTACCTGCTTTTGCAGTGGCAGGCGCATTGGGTCGAAGTCGTACCAGTATTTCTGAACGGCAGCGCGTGCGGCCTCGAGCGACTTGGTGGTATAGGGGAAGGTCAGGCCGGTAGCGGGTTGCGCTGGCTCGCAATCTGGTTGCCCGGCAGACTCCTGGGGCTGATTGCCTGCCAGAACCTGGCGTAGCTTTGCGGCCTCAGTCTCAGCCTGCTCGGCCCGCTGTTCTGCGGCCGTCCGAGCAGCTCGTTCCTCTTCCAACTGCTGCTCAAAAAGTTTAGATACTGCCCCCAGGCAGGGTTGATAGTTTTCATCGAGCCTGATCAGAACACTGCCATTTTCAGACAGCACGGTATATCCAAATCGGCCGTTTTCACTTTTAGTAATGTGAATTTTTGAGCCGTTCAATAGCTGCGCAAGCGCTACTAATTTATTCCGGCTCTGTTCTGAAAGGCGAATGTCTTCAGGAAGGGATATGCGATGTTCGATTGGTGG
>JBOICE010000434.1:0-12811 GCA_050739815.1 Pseudomonas sp.
GCCGGCGAACAAGAAGCGCAAGGTGGCGATGACGAAGGGCGGCAATTCGCGCAGCAGGAAGTGGTTGGCCAGGTAGGTGGTACCCCAGCCGATATAGATAGCGGCGAACGCGCCAATCAGCACAAGCGAGCGGGCGCGGGATGCGGTTGTGGACATGAGAAGCCTGAAGTAACACTCGCCGGGTTGCACCGGCGGGTGATTAGTGAGCGGCGGTGCTTTGCATGCCAGCTGGCAGCTTACGAGTCAGCAGCACGGCGAGCATGCTGATGCCGAGCGCGATACCGACAAAATGGAAGGCGTCATTGTAAGCCATGATCACCGCCTGCTGGTGCGCGATCTCGCTCAGCTTGCCGAGTGCCGCCTGTTCATTACCGAGCTTTTCCGTCAGCAGGGTCAGACGCTCGGCGACTTGTGGATTACTCGGGACTATGGCTTCGCGCAGGTAGTCGAAATAGGTCTTGGCGCGACTGTCCAGCAGGGTGGCAAGTAGCGCGATGCCGATGGCGCCGCCGAGGTTGCGCAAGATGTTGAACAGGCTGGAGGCCGAGCCGGCATCCTGCGGCAGGATGTAGGCGGTGGCGATCAGTGAAATGGTCACCATGATCAAGGGCTGGCCGAGCGCACGCAGTAACTGAATCTCGTTGAACTGCGGGCCGGCAAAATCCAGGTTCAGTACGCCGGAAGCGAAACTGGCGAAACCGAACAGGCCAAAACCCAGCGCGCACAGCCATTTCGGTGAAACCAGCTTCATCAACTTCGGCATCAGCGGAATCAGGAACAGCTGTGGAATGCCCATCCACATGATCACTTCGCCGATTTGCATGGAGTTGTAGCCCTGGATCTGCGCCAGGTAGAGCGGCAACAGATAGATCGAGCCATACAGGCCAGCCCCGAGTCCCAAGCTCGAGATGCTCGAGAGGCCGAAGTTACGGTTGCCCAAAATGCCGAGATTGATCAGCGGGTTGGGTTTCGATAGTTGCAAGATCACGAAGCTAATCAGGCTGGCCAAGGCAATGCTGCCGAGGCCAACGATCAGGTTGGATTCCAGCCAATCCTTACGGTGGCCCTCCTCGAGAAACACCTGCAGGCAGCCGAGACCGACCCCGAGGGTGAGGATGCCGGCGTAATCGGTGCTTTTCAGCAGCTCCCAATGTGGCGCCTTCTTTTCCAGGCCGTAGAGCAGCCCGGCGATCATCAACAGCCCCGGCGGCACGTTGATGTAGAAGATGTATTCCCAACCGAAGTTTTCCGTCAGCCAGCCGCCGAGCGTGGGGCCGATGGAGGGGGCGAACGTGGCGGTCAGCGCGAACAACGCCATGCCTTTGGCGCGGTGATGTTCCGGCAGTTTGATCAGCGTCAGGGTGAATGCCAGCGGGATCAGTGCGCCGCCGGTAAAGCCTTGCAGGGCGCGGAAGACGATCATGCTCTCCAGGCTCCAGGCCATCGAGCACAGCAGGGAGGCGATCAGGAAGCCAATCGAGACGTAGACCGCCAGGCGCCGTGCGGAGAGCAGCTGCACCAGCCAGGTGGTGAGCGGGATCATGATGATCTCGGCCACCAGGTAGGAGGTGGAGATCCACGAACCTTCCTCCAGGGTGGCGGAGAGTGCGCCCTGGATGTCCTTCAGCGAAGAGTTGGTGATCTGGATGTCGAGGATCGCCATGAAGGCGCCGAGCATGGCGCTCATTACCGCGATCCAGTCGCGCCGGCTCGGCTCACCGGTCGGGCGAATCAGCGCATCAGCTGCCACTGCTGTCGGCCTTGATGTCGACCTTGACCGTCACCGACATGCCTGGGCGGATCTTGCCCCGCAGCAGGTTGTCGGCGGCAAAGGTCAGTTTCACCGGGATGCGCTGCACCACCTTGGTGAAGTTGCCGGTGGCGTTGTCTGGCGGCAGTAAGCTGAACTGCGCGCCGGAGGCGGCGAACAGGCTTTCGACTGTGCCGTCGATCGGTGTGCCCGGATAGGCGTCGAAGACCAACTCGGCCTTTTGTCCGGGCTGCATCGAACCGATCTGGGTTTCCTTGAAATTGGCCTGGATCCAGATGTCTTCATCCGGCACCAGCGACATCAAGTAGGCGCCAATTTGTACGTACTGACCGGTGCGTGAGGCGCGCTGGCCGACCAGGCCGCTGATGGGCGAGCGGATTTCAGTGCGGCTGAGATTCAGCTCGGCCTGTGCCAGTTCGGCGCGCGCATTGGCAATCTGGGCATCGAGGCGTTTGGTTTCGGCGTTAAGCGAGTTGATCTGCTGGCGTTGGGCTTGCAGGTCGGCCTCGGCCTTGCTCACTTGCGAGCGGGCCACGCGGCTATCGGCGGCCAAGGTGGTGACACGCTCTTCCGAGACATAACCGGGTTTGCGCAGGGTCTGGGCGCGGGAAAGGTCAATCTGAGTGCGGCCAAGGGTGGCCTGGCTTGCCGACACATCGGCCTGGCTGGCGGCGATCAAGCTGGCTTGCTGGGTCAGCTTGCTCTGCGCCTGGGCCCGTTCGGCCTCGCGTGTTGCCAAGTTGGCGCGTGCGCGTTCGACGGCAAGACGAAAGTCGTCGGCTTCCAGCACCGCCAGCAGCTCACCTTTTTGCACGTGCTGATTGTCCTGCACCAGGACCTTTTCGATGCGCGCGCTGAGTTGGCTGGAGACACGCGTGATTTCGCCCTGCACATAGGCGTTATCGGTGCTTTCGACAAACCGGCCAATAAAGAACCAGTGCGCGAAGACGGCGAGCACGATCAAGCCGAGCGCGGCAAGGAAGATAAAGAGGCGGCGTTGCAGTTGGGCTGGCATGCGGGTGCTCGAGGTGCGGGCAAAAGTGTAAGCGAATCTAACAGTGTTCCTTCTAAGTAAGTAGCCGATACAATTCAGAAACTTTGTTGCTTATGGGGAACAATAATGGGGCTGGATGATGCGTTGATCTTCACCCGCGTGGTGGAGTGCCACAGTTTCACCCAAGCGGCCTTGGGGCTGGGGATGCAGAAATCCACGGTCAGCCGCCGCATCGCCCTGCTGGAAGAGCGTCTCGGCGTGCGCTTGCTTAACCGCACTACGCGTAAATTGCGCCTGACCGAGGTCGGTCAGGCGTACTACGAGCGTTGTCGGCAGATCATGCTGGACTTTGCCGAGGCCGAGCAGGCTGTCATGCAGCTCCAGCAGGAACCTTCCGGTTTGCTGCGGATTACCGCACCGATCGAGTTTGGCCAATTGTTCCTCGGCCGGGTGCTCGGCGCGTTTATGCGCCAATACCCGCAGATTACCGCGGAGGCCGAGATCACCTCGCGCCACGTCGACCCAGTGGAAGAGGGGGTGGACATCGCCATTCTGCTAGGCCAGCCGCAGGACTCCACGCTAATCGCCCGCAAGCTCTTTGCCAGTAGTCGACACCTGTGTGCCAGTCCCGCCTACCTGAGTGCCCATGGTTTGCCGGCGACGGTCGAAGAGTTGGCCACTCACCGCGCTATCCTCCTGCCGCAAGATTCGCCGCGCTACTGGCCGCTGCTCGGTGTCAGCATTCCCTGTCAGCGCGTGCTGTCCTGCAACAACATCACCTTCGCCCGTGAAGCGGCTGTAGCGGGGGCGGGGATCGTCGGGTTGCCGGTGATGATGAGCGAGGCAATGGTCCAGAGTGGCGAGTTGGTCGGGCTGCTGCCCGAGGCGCGACTACCGATCGGTGAGCTCTTCGCGGTCTATCCGTCACGGCGCTTCCAGGCGATGAAGGTAAAGACTTTTCTGGATTTCCTGATGAGAAGTCTGCCACTGGAAGACGGGCAGTTGCTGGAGCCTTCGGTGGCGCGCCTGCTAACATTGCACCTTTAAATAACGGTACAGCCATGTGCCGAAGAGCCTGTGAGCCAATCAGAGGCTCCTTAATTGATCCGTTGATTCGAGACTCCCCATGACCACCGTCCGTACCCGTATCGCGCCGTCACCGACTGGCGACCCGCACGTTGGCACCGCCTACATTGCCTTGTTCAACCTGTGCTTCGCTCGCCAGCACGGCGGTGAGTTCATCCTGCGTATCGAAGATACCGATCAGGTGCGTTCGACCCGCGAGTCCGAGCAGCAGATTTACGACGCCCTGCGCTGGCTGGGCATCGAGTGGAGCGAAGGCCCGGATGTGGGCGGACCACACGGCCCGTATCGGCAGAGCGAGCGTGGCCCGATCTACCAGAAATATTCCGCCGAGTTGGTGGAAAAAGGTCATGCCTTTCATTGCTTCTGCACCACCGAGCGCTTGGACAAGTTGCGTGCAGAGCAGACCGATCGCAAGGAAACCCCGCGCTATGACGGCCTCTGTATGCACCTGTCAAAAGACGAAGTGCAGCAGCGCCTGGCGGCGGGGGAGCCGAATGTGACACGCATGAAAATGCCGACCGAAGGCGTCTGCGTGGTGCCGGATATGCTGCGTGGCGAGGTCGAGATTCCTTGGGATCGCATGGACATGCAGGTGTTGATGAAGACCGACGGTCTGCCGACCTACTTCCTCGCCAACGTGGTGGATGACCATTTGATGGGCATCACTCATGTACTGCGTGGCGAAGAGTGGCTGCCCTCTGCGCCCAAGCTGATCAAGCTCTATGAGTACTTCGGTTGGGAGCAGCCGCAACTCTGCTACATGCCGCTGCTGCGTAATCCAGACAAAAGCAAGCTGTCCAAGCGCAAGAACCCCACCTCGATCACCTTCTATGAGCGCATGGGCTTTCTGCCGCAGGCGATGCTCAATTATCTGGGGCGCATGGGCTGGTCGATGCCAGACGAGCGGGAGAAGTTCACCCTCGATGAGATGATCGAGAGCTTCGACATTCAGCGGGTTTCCCTGGGTGGACCAATTTTCGATCTGGAGAAGCTGTCTTGGCTGAACGGCCAATGGATGCGTGAGTTGAGCGTCGAGGCGTTTGCGGCGGAAGTGCAGAAGTGGGCGCTCAACCCGGAATACTTGATGAAGATTGCCCCGCACGTTCAAGGGCGTGTAGAGACCCTCAGCCAGATCGCGCCACTGGCCGGCTTCTTCTTTGCCGGTGCGTTGCCACTCGATGCCAAGTTGTTCGAACACAAGAAGCTCTTGCCTGAGCAGGTGCGGCAGGTCATGCAACTGATCCTGTGGAAGCTTGAAGCCTTGCGCCAGTGGGAAAAAGACAACATTACTGACTGCATCCAGGCGGTGGTCGATCACCTTGAGCTGAAGCTGCGTGATGCGATGCCGCTAATGTTCGTGGCAATCAGCGGTCAGGCAAGCTCGGTATCGGTGCTGGATGCCATGGAAATTCTTGGCCCCGACCTCACGCGCTACCGCCTGCGTCAGGCTATCGAGCTGTTGGGTGGCGTGTCGAAGAAAGAAACCAAGGAATGGGAAAAGCTGCTGGCGTCTATCGCCTGACCCGTTTGCCTGTCAGTAGCGGCTTTGGCAGCTGCTGGCGGGGCAGGGTAAGTAGTTGTTCTGTCAGCATAAAGAAACGTGAAGATGGGAAAATTTTGTTGACAGCTCCTAGGGGCGCACTTAATATGCGCCCCGTCCTTGAGATGGGGCTATAGCTCAGCTGGGAGAGCGCTTGCATGGCATGCAAGAGGTCGACGGTTCGATCCCGTCTAGCTCCACCAATCTCTTAAAGTCGAAAGGCTTGCCACGGCCAGTTCATTGGACTGGTCGAGTTGTTAGAAGGGTTTTGCGTCCCCTTCGTCTAGTGGCCTAGGACACCGCCCTTTCACGGCGGTAACAGGGGTTCGAGTCCCCTAGGGGACGCCATTATTCAAAAGCAGTTCCGCAAGGTGCTGTGAGCCGAGAGGCGATAAATCTGGGGGTATAGCTCAGCTGGGAGAGCGCTTGCATGGCATGCAAGAGGTCAACGGTTCGATCCCGTTTATCTCCACCAATTTTGCAGTTTTACATCTACAGTTCAGTTGTGAAAATGCCACGGGCCAGCGTAAAGCTGGCCTTGTTTTTCGAAGGTTTTGTCCCCTTCGTCTAGTGGCCTAGGACACCGCCCTTTCACGGCGGTAACAGGGGTTCGAGTCCCCTAGGGGACGCCATTTTTACCCGCTTTGCGGGATTTTAGAGGGCCATTCTTCACAGAATGGCCCTTTTGTTTGTCTGCTGTTTTTCCCTCTGACCACTCCTGTCTTTCTCTGATCTTGCCGACCGGCGGTGCAAGTTTTGGTTTGCTAAAGTTTATTACGAACATAATATTTTTGTCGTAATATTTGGAGGCGGATATGAACGATAAGAAGGCGCAAACCCGCGAACGCATCCTCGGTGCGGCCAGTGCGGCGTTGTTTCAGCGTGGCCCGGCCGATCCCAGCGTGGGCGAGGTGATGGGCGCGGCAGGTCTCACTGTGGGTGGCTTCTATGCGCATTTCGAGAGCAAGGATGCGCTGATGCTGGAGGCCTTCAGCCGGTTGCTTGAGCGTCGCCGTAGTTTGCTGAGTGAGCTTGATCGGAGCTTGCCGGCAGTCGAGCGGCGGGCGTTGCTGGCCGCGTTTTACCTGTCCCGCAAGCATCGCGATGAGCGGATCGATGGTTGTCCGTTACCTAGTTCGTTGGGCGAGTTAACCCGTTTACCGGATGGCTTCCGCGCAAAGTTGGCTGAGTACCTGGAGCTGATGACGGCGGATCTGGCGGACAGCCCGGAAGAGTCCAACAACGTACTTGCCGATCTTGCCTTGATGGTGGGCGGGCTGGCTTTGGCACGGGCATTAGGCCCGAGCGAGCTGTCTGACCGAGTGCTGCGTGCCGCCAAGTTGGCGGTGGTCTGAAGAGGTGCGCGATGAATAACTTGAGCTGGGTGCGTGGCTTCAATGCCACCGTCGGTCGGCTGGCCCCGCAGGTCGTGGCGAGCAGGATGTGCCGCGAGTTTATGACCCCGCGCGAACTGCCGCCGCGTGACTGGGAGTTGCCTCTACTCGGGCAGGCTGAGCGCATCACGCTGCGGTTCGGGCTCTCGGCGTTGCGCTGGGGTACGGGCCCTACGGTGCTGTTGCTGCACGGCTGGGAAGGTCGGCCGACGCAGTTCGCCGCACTCATCGAGGCCCTGGTTAGCGCCGGTTATGGTGTGATTGGGCTGGATGCACCGGCTCATGGCCGTTCTCCGGGGCACGAGGCCAACGTGGTGCTGTTCGCTCGCGCCTTGCTTGAGGCCGCTAGTGAGTTGCCGCCGTTGCAGGCGGTGATTGGTCATTCCATGGGGGGTGCCAGTGCACTGTTGGCCACCCAATTGGGTTTGCGCACCAAGGCCGTGATCAGTATCTCGGCACCTAGTCGGATTCTCGGCATGTTGCGGCGTTTTGCGCGCTTTATGGCGTTACCCGCGCAGGCGCAGGCACACTTTGTCCGCCTGGTTGAGCAGCATGCCGGAATGCCGGCGGTACAGCTCGATGTGGCGCGCTATCAGCTAGATATTCCGGGTTTGATCGTGCATGCAGAGGATGATCCGCTCGTACCGGTAAGCGAAGCCGAACTTATTCATACGGCTTGGTTCGACAGTCACTTGTTGCGCTTGGCGCAGGGCGGGCATCGGCGCGTGCTGGCCGATCCGCGGTTGATCGAGGGCGTCCTGGAATTGCTCGCAAGCGTGCGTCAGGTGCCTGTGAGCGAGGTCGCTTGAGGGTTGTTGTCTGCAGCTGAGCGGCTACCGCTTCAGCTCCAGACAGGCTGCGGACCTTTCGAGAATGGCGCATGATGGCGGCGCCTATTTCGACCGCCAGCGTGCCTGTCGCCTGCCATGAATCAGACAGTTTTCCTGCAACATCCACAGCGTGAAACCTGCATTGCCCAGCTGAGTGCCGAGCTGGCAGCGCAGCTGCAGTGGGCGCTGGGCGAGCGGACACGTGCCAGCTTGTTATTGCCGGGTGGCAGTAGTCCGCAGGCGCTGCTGCCATTACTGGCGGCCCAGCCCGTTGAGTGGTCGCGCATTGACCTGAGCCCAACCGACGAGCGCTGGGTGCCCGCGGATGATGTGCAGAGTAATTGGCGCCTGCTGCACGCGGTGCTGCCACTGGCAGCTTGCCTCGATCCTCGTCAGGCTACGAGCCCGCAGCACTCGGCTGACGCCTGGGCGGCACAGTTGAGTGACTGGTTGCCGTTCGATGCAGTGCTGTTGGGCATGGGTGAGGACGCGCATATCGCCTCACTGTTTCCTGGTATGCCAGGGCTGGAGGCGGCGCTCGATCCAGCGGCACCGCCCGCGGCTCTAGTGGGTGCTGCCCCGAGCGTGCCGCATACCCGCCTGTCACTGAATCTACCCATGCTGCTACAGAGCAACTGGATCGGCTTGCTGGCTTTTGGGGTGGTTAAACGACGCTTGATCGAAGCAGTACTTGCCGACGAGCCGGCCAGTCGCACGCTGCCGCTGTATGCGCTGCTCTGGCACAGTCCGCTGTCGGTGAGGATCTATTGGGCGCCCTGAGCCGTTACACTTGAGGGAGTACTTGTTGAAAGCAGGGTATCGCCATGTTGCAGGTCGTTGTTGAACAGGTTACCGCAGAGCTGGAGCGGCGTTCCGCTGCAAGCCGTGCGCAGTATTTGGCGCGGCTAGAGATAGCTGCCGCGCGTGAGCCGCGGCGCAGACTCGGTTGCTCCAACTTGGCCCATGCTTTGGCTGCGCAAGCGGATGATGCCCGCCTGATCATGAAGCAGGGCGGCGCGCCGCATATCGCTATCGTCTCCAGTTACAACGACCTGCTTTCTGCGCATGCGCCACTCAAGGACTACCCGGATCGGCTCAAGTTGGCTCTGGCCAAGGCCGGCGCGACCTCGCAATTCGCCGCCGGGGTGCCGGCCATGTGTGATGGCATCACTCAGGGCGAGGCGGGCATGCAACTGTCCTTGTTTTCCCGTGATCTGATCGCCCAAGCCACCGCCATCGGTCTCACCCATGCGATCTTCGACGGCGGCCTCTACCTTGGCGTCTGCGACAAAATTGTCCCGGGTCTGCTGATCGGCGCTTTGCACTTCGGGCACTTGCCGGCGGTGTTCGTCCCGGCTGGGCCGATGCATTCCGGTTTGGCCAACAAGGACAAAGCGGCCGTGCGCCAGCGGTATGTGCGGGGCGAGGTCAGCCGCGATGAGTTGCTCGCCGCCGAGCAGGCGGCTTATCACCAGGAGGGCACCTGCACCTTCTACGGCACCGCCAACACCAACCAGTTGCTGATGGAGGCCATGGGCTTGCATGTGCCCGGCAGTGCCTTCGTCCATCCGCATACGCCGCTGCGCGATGCGTTGACCGACGAGGCGGCGCGTCTGGTGGCGCGCAACAGCCGCCAGGGCGGGCGCTACCTGCCATTGGGCAAACAGATCGATGCGCGAGCGCTGGTCAACGCAGTGGCGGCGTTGTTGGCCAGCGGCGGCTCGACCAACCATGGTTTGCACCTGCCGGCCATCGCCCGAGCCGCTGGCTATGAATTGACCTGGGAAGACTTCGCCGCTCTGTCGAAAGTGGTGCCGCTGTTGGCGCGGGTCTATCCAAATGGTGCGGCCGATGTAAACCAGTTTCAGGCCGCCGGTGGGCCGGGGTGGATCATTCGTGAGCTACTCGATGCCGGCCTGATGCACGCCGACGCCCAGACCGCCGCGGCTGAGGGTTTGCCAGCCTATGCCCGCGAACCCTGGTTGGACGGCGAGCGCTTGGCTTGGCGTGAGTTGCCGAAGCAAAGCCCGGCGCCAGATATTGTCCGCACGGCGCAACAGCCCTTCGATGCGCAAGCGGGGCTGGCGCTGCTCGGCGGTAATCTGGGGCGGGCCATGCTCAAGACCTCGGCGGTCGATCCGGCGCATTGGCGCGTACGGGCGCAGGCCTTGGTATTCGATTGCGAAGCCGCGGTGCAGGCGGCCTATGCACGCGGCGAGTTGGTGGGTGACTTGGTGTTGGTGGTGCGCTTCCAAGGTCCGCGTGCCAATGGCATGCCGGAGCTGCACAAACTGATGCCGTTGCTGGCGAATTTGCAGCAGGCCGGGCAACAGGTGGCATTGGTTACGGATGGGCGTTTGTCCGGTGCTTCCGGTCAAGTTCCAGGGGCGCTACATCTGACCCCGGAGGCGGCGGTTGGCGGCAGTTTGGCGAAGGTGCGCAATGGCGACTGGATCGAGCTGGATGCGTTGCAAGGTGTGCTGCGGGTGGAATTGAGCGATGCCGAATTGGCCGCACGTGAGCCCGCTAGCCCCCCCGAGGAGTTGGCCGCCGGCTATGGCCTGGGATTGTTTGCGGCCCAGCGCCGTTTGGTTGGCCCGGCCGACCAGGGTGCGACGACTTTGTTTTAGAACTATTAGGCTTATAGGGCTATTGGATGGGGAGCGAGAGCATGAGTCTGACGATGGATGTGGTGCTGCAGCAGGCCCGCCCGGTGCTGCCGGTGCTGGTGATCGAGGACATTAGTCTGGCGCTCGACTTGGCCCGTGCACTGCACGCCGGGGGCATCCGTGTGCTGGAAGTCACCCTGCGCACACCGCGTGCGCTCGATGCGTTGTCGGCGATCCGCAAGGAGCTGCCGGACCTGTTGGTGGGTGCTGGCACCTTGATTCACACCGAACAGTTTCTCGAGGCGCGCGAGGCGGGGGCCCACTTTGCCGTCAGCCCCGGTTGTACCGAGCGCCTGGCGGCTGCCGCGGAAGACTCCGGCCTGCCTTACCTGCCTGGGGTTATGACCCCCTCGGAAGTCCTGCTGGCGCTGGAATACGGTTATCGTTCGCTGAAGCTGTTCCCTGCCAACGGCGCCACCAGCGTGAAAATGCTGAAGAGCTTCAAGGGGCCGTTCACCGGCATTCGGTTTTGTCCGACCGGCGGGGTGACGCCAGACAACTTGCTGAGTTTCCTGCGCTTGCCTAATGTCGCCTGTGTCGGCGGTACCTGGATCGCGCCGAGCAACCTGGTGCGCGCGCGCGCCTGGGATCAGATCACCCAACTGGCGGCCGAGGCGCGTGACCTCGCCAGTAGCCTGGAGCACCACGCATGAGCTGGGATTTGCCGACGCCGTTCACTATCGACTTGCAGGTGGGTGCCGAGGATATCGATGGCCTCGGGCATGCCAACAATGCCGTGTATGTCAGCTGGCTGGAGCGTTGCGCCTGGCGCCATTCGCAGAGCTTGGGGCTGGACTTGACCGAGTACCGCCGCTTGGACCGTGCCATGGCGGTGCTGCGCCATGAGATCGACTACCTGGCCAGTGCCTACGAAGAGGATGAGTTGCAGTTGGCGACCTGGATTGTCGAGTCGGACCAGCGCTTGAAAATGACCCGGCGTTTCCAGCTGATCCGCCCGTCCGACGCCGCCACCTTGTTGCGCGCGCAGACCACCTTCGTCTGTATCGAACTCTCCAGCGGTAAGCCCAAGCGCATGCCGCAGGAGTTTCTCGATGGCTATGGTCCGGCGCTGGTCGAGCCTTACCCGCTGGAGCTCTAAGTCGGGTGGTTGTGCCCTAGCGCGAGCCTCGACCTTGATCAGAGTTTGGCCATTCGTCGCTCGTGCGGGCTGCGGCGCAGGGTAGATTTCTCCTGCGCCAGGCTTGCCCGTAAACTGCGCGCCTTTTCCTTGAGAACCTTGTGTATGCAAATCGCCCTGGCGCCGATGGAAGGCTTGGTCGACGAGATATTGCGGGACGTGCTGACGCGTGTTGGCGGCATCGACTGGTGCGTCACCGAGTTTATCCGTGTGTCTGAACGCTTGTTGCCGGCGACGACCTATCGGCAGCTGGCGCCTGAGCTGGAAATGGGTGCGCGCACTGCTGCCGGTACGCCGCTACGGGTGCAACTGCTCGGCTCCGATCCGGTTTGTCTGGGGGATAACGCCGCCTTCGCCTGCGAGTTGGGCGCGCCGGTGATCGACCTGAACTTCGGCTGCCCGGCCAAGACGGTCAACAAGTCCCGTGGCGGTGCGGTGCTGCTCAAAGAGCCGGAACTCTTGCATGCCATCCTCAGCGAGGTGCGCCGTGCGGTGCCGGCGGCGATTCCTGTCACGGCGAAGATGCGCCTGGGTTTCGATAGCCCCGATGGAGCCCTGGATTGCGCACGGGCGCTGGCCGAGGGTGGGGCGGCGCAGATCGTGGTGCATGCGCGAACCAAGGTCGACGGCTATAAGCCACCGGCGCATTGGGAGTGGGTGGCGCGGGTGCAGGAGGTGGTCAAGGTGCCGGTGTTCGCCAATGGCGAGATCTGGAGCGTCGACGACTGGCGCCGTTGCCGCGAGGTGAGCGGGGTCGAGGACATCATGCTCGGTCGCGGTCTGGTTGCGCGCCCGGACCTGGCGCGGCAGATCGCGGCGGCACGGGCCGGCCATGAAGTAGTGGAAATGCGTTGGGCCGAGTTCATGCCCTTGCTGCGGGAGTTCTGGCTCCAGGCGCGGCGCAAGCTTTCCCCGCGTTATGCGCCAGGTCGGCTGAAGCAGTGGCTAGGCCAGTTGACGCGTAATTATCCCGAGGCGGTGGAGCTGTTTAACGCGGTGCGGCGCGAGAGCTGCTGTGAGCGGATAGATGCCATGCTGGGAGTCGAGCTGAATCGAGAGCGGCTGTTAGCAGCGGTCTGAGTTTTTCGGAACAACAAGCAAGGCTTGAAATCGCTCCGTCAGTCCCTATTTCTAGGAGTACCGGGATGCCGCTAGCGGGTCCCGGGTTAATCACTCGCTGAAATCAGGAGATATTTACATGAGCACTGCATTTTCCTTGGCTCCGCTGTTCCGCCATTCCATCGGCTTCGATCGCTTCAACGATCTGTTCGAATCGGCCATGCGCAATGAGCCCGGTAGTTCCTACCCACCCTACAACGTCGAAAAGCACGCGGACGACCAGTACCGCATCGTCATTGCTGCCGCCGGTTTCCAGGATGATGATCTGGA
>JBOICE010000435.1:0-2310 GCA_050739815.1 Pseudomonas sp.
CTTGGGCAGCAGATCGATTTATCCCTGCGCATGTTTGCCGGCGGCGAAGTCGCCAGTCTGCTGCTGACCTTTCTCGGCCTGGTATTACTGGCCGATCAACTCAGTCGGTTATTGCGGGTAAGGCTGACATGAGCCGCGTACTCAACATTCTGCTGCTGTTGGCGATCGGCAGCGCCATGCTGGCATCGTTCCTCTACCTGGGCATCGATCTCAGCACCTTGTTCGGTGGCGACAACCTGCAGCAAATGGCCGGCTATGCCCGGCGCTTTCTCGACCCGGACCTTAGCAGCGCACATCTGGGCGCTATTGCTCGCGGTGCGTTGGAAACCCTGGCCATGTCGGCACTCGGTACTCTGCTGGCCGCGCTGATCGGGTTGCTCCTGGCACTGCCGGCTGCCAAGCGCTTTGGCTGGCTGGCCCAGAGCATGGCGCGTCTGCTGCTCAACGCCTTGCGCGCCATCCCCGAATTGGTCTGGGCCGCCTTGATGGTGCTGGCCGCAGGGCTCGGGCCGAATGCCGGCACTCTGGCGTTAGCGCTGCATACCTCGGGGGTACTCGGCCGGCTGTTTGCCGAGGCGCTGGAAAACACTCCGCCCGGCCCCGCCGAAGCCATTCGCCTTAACGGCGGCAGTCAGGTTGCAGCCTTCTGTTACGGCACCTTGCCGGGCGTATGGCCGCAACTGCTGGCCTACATCCTGTATCGCTGGGAAAACAATATCCGCATGGCCAGCGTGCTCGGCTTCGTCGGCGCTGGCGGCCTCGGGCAGATGCTCTATATGAGCCTCAGCTTGTTCCAGGAAGCCCAAGCCAGCACGGTGATCCTGGCCATGCTGCTACTGGTCCTGGGCGTGGATGCGTTGAGTAGTTGGGCTCGACAGCGCTGGGTCAATGCCTGATCTGAGGCCAGACAATCCCCGAAGAACGGATCGAGCCTGCCCGCTGCAAAATCAGCGCAAGCGTTCGAGCAGTTGGTAGTACCACATGCCCACCGCCAACATCTGGTTGCCGACCCAGTCACCAAAGGGCAAGCGGATGTGGCTGACACCGGCAAAGGTATCGAACTTCTCCAACGATCCGGTGACGGCATTGGCCATGATTTCGCCAACGATATGCGTGGTAGCGACCCCATGCCCTGAGTATCCCTGGGCGTACCAGACATTTTTCGAAAGCTTGCCCAGCTGCGGAATCCGGTTAATCACGATGCCCATCATGCCACTCCACTGAAACTCGATTTCGACCCCTTTCAATCGCGGGAACGTGTGCTCGATCGCCGGGCGCAGCTCGGCTTCGATGTTCCTCGAGTCGCGACCGGAATAGTTGGCACCGCCGCCGAACAGCAGCCTTTTATCCGCCGTCATCCGGTAGTAATCCAAGACGAACCGGCAGTCATAGACGGCAACATCCAGCGGGTTGAGCTTCGCGGCGACCTCTTCACCCAGCGGTTTAGTCACCACGATGCCGCCCGAGGCCGGGAAGATCAGCCCCTTCATTTTGCTGCGCTCGAGCTTGTGGTAGGCGTTACCGGCAAGAATCACCGAGTTGGCGACAACTCGACCCTGCTCGGTGATGACCGTCGGCAACTCGCCATGCAGGATATCGACTACCGGGGAGTTCTCGAAAATCACCGCGCCGAGGCTTTCCGCGGCCCGTGCCTCGCCCAGACAGAGGTTCAGCGAATGCACGTGCATGTTGCGTTTGTTGTGCAGTGCACCGTGGTAAATGTCGGTTTCCAGAAAGTCCGGCATCTGGCTCGCACTGATCATGCGCACGTCATCGCCCATGCCACGCCTCACTGCCTCGTCATAGTTGGCTTGCAGGCCTTTCAAGTGGCCGGGTTTATAAGCCGCATGCAGATGGCCGTGCTTCAGATCGCAGGCAATGCCGTACTTCTCGACCCGCTTCTTGATGATTTCGTGACCACGCCAGCGCAGGCTCCAGATGAAATCGTCAACCTCAGAGCCGAGCTTGGCGCGCATCTGTTTGCGCATCGCCTCGTCACCAGAGAGGCTACCCGTGACTTGACCGCCATTGCGGCCCGTGGCGCCCCAGCCAATTTTCTTGGCTTCGATAATCGCCACTTTCAGGCCACGTTCCGCCAGCTCCAGCGCGGTTGCTACCCCAGTAAAGCCACCACCGATTATCGCGACATCGACCCGGTGCTCGCCCTCGAGGCGCGGGTAGTTGGTTTCCTCATTGAGGGTCGCCGTGTAGTAAGAGTTGCAGCGTTGAGTAGTCATAGCACTCAAGTTCCCAATTCTATTTTCGCTGATACGCAGCCTGAACAGGCTGCCAGAGCATTGCTGCAAAGGC
>JBOICE010000436.1:0-8330 GCA_050739815.1 Pseudomonas sp.
TCATCGCCGGCGCCTTTCTGCCGCTGCAAGCCGGTATCAACGGCCAGTTAGCCAAGCAGGTTTCCAGCGTGTTGGCCGCTGCGCTGATTTCCTTTCTGATCGGCTCACTGGCGCTGTTGTTGCTGGTGGTGATGCAACGCGAGGTACCGTCCCTGCCGGCTCTAAAAGGCCTGACCTGGTGGCATTGGAGTGGAGGTTTGCTGGGAGCGTTCTTTATCACCACCGCCGCCTTCAGCGGCCCACGGATCGGCGCGTTGCTGTTTATGACGCTGGTGCTGGCCGGGCAACTGGGTATGGCGTTGCTGCTCGATCACTTCGGCTGGGCCGGCTTTCGCGAGACGCCTGTGAGCCTGGGCAAGATCGCCGGGCTGTTGCTGATCGTCGCCGGCATCTGGTTTATTCGGCGCGGCTAAAGCGGTAGAAGAGATTCGGCTCGCTGACCAGATAGAGATTGCCACGCTCGTCCATGGTCACGCCTTCGGCCTGCGGAACGCTGTGGGCAAGGCCGGCGAAACCGCGAAACAGCGAACGGAGGCTGACCAGTTCACCCTGATCGGTCAGCTCCATCAGCAGCTTGGACTCATCGCTGAGCAGCAACAGATGGCCGGTCTTGTTATCGAAATGCACAGCCGATAAGTCGGTGGCGAAGATCTTGTTGCTGATCCAGTCCGAACGGTCGATCACCTTCAGATCGAAGTTGCCCTGCAAGCTCTTGCGCAACCCCTGGATTTCATAGAGCTGGCGCGGCGAGTGCTCTTTGACCACATACAGGCGGTCGCCCTTGCGGTCGTAGCCCACGCCCTCGAAACCCTGATTGCCGCCAGCGCCAATACCAAGGGTCAAGGCCTGGTAATCCTCGCGGTAAAGCGTACCGGGGCCCTTGGGTAGCGGCACCACCACCAAGGCTTGCTTGCCCTCCTCGACGAGTAGCAGCAAGCCATTGTCCAGGAGGGTAAGGTCCTCGACGTCGCTGAAACCGCTCAGGGAATATCGCTCCAGCAACTCGCCCGACTTGCTCAGCGCCTGCAACTCGGGCGGGTTGTTGACCACCGACCAGAGCTGATCGCGCTGCTCGTCGTAGACCAGACCGGAGAGGTTATTCCCGATACCTACCACCGGCACCGCCTGCTCGCGCACGCTGAAGTCAGGCAGCCAGATGCTGCGCGTTTCCCACTCTGCTTGTTGGCTGCTGGTCTTGAGCCAAAAATACAGGCGGTGATCCAGGTGCCGGCTGACAACCTGGTAGGACAACGTTAACAGCAGCAACGCCATGCCCCAGTGCAGGGGCGTCAAACCAGGCAGCCTTCCAAGCAGCCCCTTCGCAGCAGACATCATCGATTCGGGTTCTCGCGTGCTATCGGGTAACGCCAGTGTGAGCCGCAACTATGTCAATTCATCGTCAGGCGACAAACAGCCTGTGGCGCACAAATGGCAGAGACCTGAATGGAGTACCCGGCCGGTGCATAAGTTCAGCTGCCCGCAGCTCACCCGCTGTACGGTGTCCGCCGAACGGCATCGCCGGTAGTGGCTATATGACAGCTTTTTCTACACAGGAGCGCTATGCTTGGGCTCAGCTGTCCTTGTGATCACAAACCATGACCGACACCGAACTACCCCGCCAGCCAGAGGCTTTCGCGCTATGGCGCGAAGTCCAGGACACCCACATCCGTACGCGCCTGGGTGGTGTCTATTACCTGTTGGCCTGGTTACTCACCTGGCTGTTCAGCGACACCCCAAGCTCCCAGTTGGTTATCGGTCTTTGCGGCACAGTCGTATTCGCCACCCTGCTGAGCCTGCGCCTGCTGCACCGGCTACCGGTGCAGCAGACTCCGCCGCATCTGCAGACCTGGCTCGACCGGCATTGGGCCTTGGTGCTGCTTACCTCTTTGTGCTGGGGACAAACCCACGCCTGGGCCCTCTACAGCCCGGCGTTGAATGCCTCGGAACTGATCGCCACCCTCAGCACTATCGCCTTCAGCACCGCGATGACCTTCAACTTCGCCATGCGCAAACAACGTGCGCTACTGGCCATCCTCTTGCTTTACCTGCCGGGGCTGGCCGTCCTGGCGCTGGACTGGCCGGCACAACGCACCACCCTGATCACACTGGTGTTTTACCTCAGCTATCTCCTGCTAGCCCTCAACCGCAGCCACCGCGAGTACCGCAACACCCTGGATCTGGAGCTGCGCTTGTTGGAACAGCAGGAGCGCCTGGAGCAGCTGAGCCGTACGGATAGCCTGACCCAACTGGGCAACCGCTACCAGTTCAACAGCCTGTTCCAGGTGCTGGTGGCCAATGCGCGGCGCGATGCTGCGCCCTTGTCGCTGGTGCTGCTGGATATCGACTTCTTCAAGCGGGTCAACGACGAACACGGCCATGCCAGCGGCGATGCGTGCCTGAGCGCTTTCGCCCTGCGTATGCGCGAGGTATTCCGGCGCGACAGCGATGCCCTGCTACGCCTCGGCGGCGAGGAGTTCGGCGTATTGATGCCCAACACCACGCTGGAACAGGCCCGGGAGCTGGCGGAACACTTCCGCCAGGAACTGGCGCGGACCGGCCTCGACCTGCAAGGCCAGCGCTTGCCGCTGACCGCCAGCCTGGGCCTAGGTTGTTTCGATGCGTCTGTGGACAGCGACGCCGAAGCCTTTTTCAAACGGGTCGACCGCGCGCTCTACCAGGCCAAGAGCAGCGGCCGTGATCGCCTGGTGCTGGCGTCTGTGCGCTGACCACCCTCCCAGGCTTAGCGTCTACAGGCGGAAACTGCGCATCTGCTTGGCCAGGTCATCGGCCAGGCCGCGCAGAGTCTGGCAATCCTTACGGCAAACCTGCACCTCGCCAGAGGTCGCGTGCGCCAGGTCGGCAATCCCCTGCACGTTGCGGTTGATCTCCTCGGTCACCGCAGACTGCTCCTCGGTTGCCGCCGCCACTTGGGTATTCATATCGCTGATTTTTTCGATCTGCCGAGTGATCGAACCCAGCGACTCGCCCGTGCGCTGGCTAGCCTCGACCCCCGTACCGGTGGCCACCTGCCCCGCGTGCATGGAGCTGACTGCGGTCTGCGCCCCGGTTTTCAGGCGCTGGATCATCTGCTGAATCTCACCGGTGGACGCCTGAGTGCGGCTGGCCAAGGTGCGCACTTCATCGGCGACCACGGCAAAACCACGGCCCAGCTCACCCGCCCGTGCCGCCTCGATCGCCGCATTCAGGGCCAGCAAGTTGGTCTGTTCGGAAATGCCGCGGATCACCGAGAGCACCTGATCGATCGACGCGACCTCGCTGGCCAACTCGCCAACCGCGCCAGCCGCGTGGCCGATATCGCCAGACATCTTCTCGATATGCGCGATAGAACTGCCCACCACCTGACGCGCCTGCAGCGCTTCATCACGCGCACTCTGCGAGGTACTCGCTGCACTGCTGGCGTTGCGCGCGATCTCCTGTACGGTCAGGCCCATCTCGTGCACCGCAGTGGCCACCATATCGGTCATCTCCTGCTGCTGGCCGGCACGCCCGGCGGTGTTTTCCACCACCTGTGCCACCTGGCCGACGGCCGTGCTCAGCTGCTCGCTGGTGGTCAGCACCGCGCCGATCAGTTCCCGCTGGCTACCGACAAAACGGTTGAAGCCGCGCGCCAGGTCGCCCAGTTCATCCGCCCGCGACTCATCCAGACGCCGCGTCAGATCGCCACCGCCGTCGCCAATCTCCACCAGCGCCGCAGTGACCTGGCGGATCGGTCGCAGCAAACCACGGGCCAGCAACACCACCAGGCCAAGCGAGAACAACGCCACCACCAGGCCGATCAGGCCACTGGTCACCAGCGCCTGGCGGGCGTCGGCATAAATTTCCGCCTCCGGCACCTCGCTGACCAACAGCCAACCGAGGCTCTTCAAGGGTTTAGCCAAGGCCAGATAGGCCTCGCCATCGCGTTCGAAATGCACCGCATTGCCCGTGCCTGCGAGCAATTCTCGGGCCGCGTCTGCACCCAGCAAATCACGCAACACCCGGCTGTCGTTGAACTCGGATTGCGCATGGACCTTGACCCGGCCATCCGCGCTGATCAGGAAGATCCGCCCGCTGTCACCGAAGCGAAAGTTGCGGATAAGTTCCGACATGGCGTCCAGACCGAAACCCAGCCCGGCGATCCCCAGGACCTTACCGCCCGAGCTGACCCGCTGATTGATGAACAGCGTTGGCAGACGCGTGGACTTGTCCGTATCGATGACCACTTCACGGTCTTTGTCGCCCTCGACCAGGCTATAGAACCAGGCGTTTTCCGCCGGCCCACGCGTCAAGGTGCGGTCGAGTTTTTTCTCGGTGAAGTAATGGCCGCTGTCCAAGCCCACGATAAAAGTCGTCAGCGCTTTCTGCTGGCTTTGCACGCTGCGCAGGTAACGCAGGAATGCTTCCTGCTGTGCCGGATCTTCGCCACCGGCCAGCCACTCCTGCACCAGGCTGTTTTCGGCAATGCCGCGGGCGGCAGTCAGCGGCTCGGTGAGGATCCGCTCAAGATCATTAGCGATTGCCGCCACGCTCGCCGGCAAGGCTTGATCGACCAGTGCCCGCTCAGCCAGGCGGTTCACCACCGCCGCATAAATACCGACGACGATCAGAATGCTGGCGAGCAGAGCCGCGCCCATGCCGAGGATCAACTGCCACTGAATACTGCGTTGCCAGAGGCGCATGGAGGGTTACCTTTTTCCGGGAGAGAGGGGCGGCAAATTGTATACAAAATATTCAGCGAATTTCCGTTTTGTGACAGCCGCACCAGGGTTATAGACGGCGGGCATAGGAGCTTGAGAGCTTTTTTGCATTGTGTACAACAGCAGTACGAACGTACCGAACAACCGCCTGAGCGCGATCATCCGCCGACTTAGAGTGGGCGACAGGCATGACCTCTGCGGGGAGTGGCAACACCGGATTCAGATGCCGATGCGCGCGGGTGGCGGGACGCGGTCCCATACCTTAAGAGATGGCACCCGCGTTTCAGCGCAAGCGCTTAGCCTGCAACTGACCTTGCTGCACGGTCCAGGTTACCAGCTGCCCGGCGAGTGCATTGCTGGCCTGGCCGAACGCCGTGACGACATCCGCCACCTGCACGCTGCTGGACGCCTTGCGCGTCTCGAAGCGCTGTGTCGCGACAATCTTGCGGGTAGCGCTCTGCACCAGCCGCACATCCAGACGGATCACCACCTCGGGCCGACCGGCCTGGTATTCACTCTGAAAAGCCCGCAGGTCGCTGACTAGCTCAAGGTCGGCCTGGAGTTGCGTGTCGTCGCTGCTGAGCGAACTGACCCGGCCATCGGCCTGGAAGGCTTCGATCAAACGGTCGCGCAGCAGCACGGGGCCGGCGTCGCTCCAGCGCGCGCCCTTGTAGCTGCTGATCAGGCTGCCTTGCGGTAGCACCGCAATCCGCGAGTTATCCAGCACCTGGCTGGCCTGTGGCTTGGCGACCCGCAACGACCAGTCGACAGCCGCGCCAGCGCTGGCCTGACGGCTAATGCTGGCGGGCAACAGGTAGACATCGTTCGGCTCGGCGTGCGGCAGCAGCGAGCAACCCGACAACAGGCTCAACAGCACACTCGCGCAGAGTGCAGGCAGACGGCAGAGCGAACGAAGCGGCTGCAGGGACGGCCTCATGGCTCGAACTCCTTGGTCTGGTCGCCGCCGAGCAGGTAACTCGTCGGGTCTTCTTCGAGGCGGCGCGAAATCGAGCGCAGCCCACTGAGGGTTTCCCGCAGTTCACGCACCGCAGGGCCGATTTCACTCAAGCCCTGAACACTCGAGTCAAGCGAGTCGCGATTGTCGTTCAGTAAGTACTCGATATTGCGACTGGCCCGTTCCAGTGCGGCCATGGCCTGCTGCGCGCTATCGACTGCACTTTTGCCCTGCTTATCCAGCAGGCCATTGGCTGAGCGCATCAGTTGCGCGCTCTGCTCAAGGGTCAGGCTCGCCTGTTTGCTGGCGATGGCCAGTTGCTGGACCACCTCGCGAATATCCTCGTGTTGCTCGGCGATCACTCCGGTCGCCTGATCCAGGTGATCCAGGGTTCGGCTGATACGTGCGGCGTTCTCGGGCGAGAGCATCTGATTCGCGCTGTCGACGAACTTGTTGATGTTGCTCAGCAGGTCTTCGCCATTGGCCAGCAGCGTGGCAATCGGCGAAGGGTCGGCAATGATCACCGGCACCTTGCCACTTTTACTCTCAAGCTTCGGGCTATCTGGCGAGCCGCTGTGCAGCTGGATGAAGGCACCGCCGGTGATACCGGTCAGCGCCAGTTTGGCCCGCGTGTTCACCTTGACCGGCGTATCACCGGCCAGGCGTACGCGCGCCCGCACCTTGCGCGGGTCCTTCGGGTCGAGCTTGAGCTGAATGACATCGCCAACCTTGATCCCGCTGTACTGCACCGCACTGCCTTTCGACAGGCCCGTCACCGCCTCCTTAAACACAATGTCGTAGAGAGTGAATTCTTTGTCCGCACTGGACTTGGTCAGCCATAAACCGAACAACAAGGCCGCCGCCACTACCAGCACCGTGAACAGGCCGATCAACACATGATGGGCACGGGTTTCCATATCAAAGAGTCTCCGGCAGACGTTCGCCTGCCTGCTGAGCGGCACGACCGCGCGGGCCATGGAAATAGGCATGCACCCAGGCATCGTCGGTGGCCGCAACCGTATCCAGGCTACCGACTACCAGCACACGCTTTTGTGAGAGCACCGCCACCCGATCGCAAATGGTGTAGAGCGTATCGAGGTCATGGGTCACGAGAAAAACCGTGAGGCCCAGTGCATCGCGCAGGGTCAACAGCAGTTGATCGAAAGCCGCCGCGCTGATCGGATCGAGACCGGCGGTCGGTTCGTCGAGAAACAGGATTTCCGGGTCCAGGGCCAGTGCGCGCGCCAGCGCGGCGCGTTTGACCATGCCACCGGAGAGCGAGTCGGGATATTTATGCGCGGCACTGGCAGGCAAACCGACCAGTGCCAACTTCATCCCGGCCAAGTGCTCGGCGTCGGCGCGGCCGAGCCCGGCATGCTCGATCAGCGGCAGAGCGATGTTCTCGAGCACGCTCAACGAGGAGAACAGCGCGCCGGCCTGGAACAGCACGCCAAAACGGCGCTCCAGCTGCGAACGACGCGCGACCGAGAGATTCAACAGATCTGCACCAAACACCTGCACGCTACCGGAAGACGGCCGCCGTAGGCCGACGATGGTGCGCAACAGCACCGACTTACCGGTACCTGAGCCACCGACCACGCCGAGTATCTCACCACGCTGGACGTCCAGATCCAGGTGCTCATGCACCGCCTGCGCGCCGAAGCGGTTACTCAGGTCGCGCACCTGGATAATCGCCTCACGGGTAACTGCGGGACTCGTGTTCACCAGCCCATCTCCATGAAGAACAGCGCCGCAACGGCGTCCAGCAGTATCACCACGAAGATCGACTGCACCACGCTGGAGGTGGTGTGATCGCCGACCGATTTAGCACTGCCGCTGACCTTGAAGCCCTCCAGGCAGCCGATTACCGCAATCAGGAAGGCAAACACCGGCGCCTTGGCCAAGCCGACGATGAAATGCCGCACCTCAATATCGCGTTGCATGATCGACATGAACATCGCCGGTGAAATATCCAGCGTCAGCACGCAGACCGAAGCACCACCGATGATCCCCGAGAGCATGGCCAGAAACGTCAGGATCGGCAGCGTCACCAGCATCGCCAGCACCCGGGGCAGCACTAGCAGTTCTATGGGGTTCAGACCCAAGGTGCGGATGGCGTCGATTTCCTCGTTGGCCTTCATCGAACCGATCTGCGCGGTGAAGGCGCTGGCGGTGCGCCCGGCCATCAGGATAGCCGTGAGCAACACGCCGAATTCACGCAGAAAGGCGAAGGCCACCAGATCGACGGTGTAAACGCTGGCACCGAACTCAGCCAGCACCGTGGCACCGAGAAACGCCACCACCGCGCCAACCAGGAAGGTCAGCAGCACGACGATGGGGACGGCATCCAGCCCGCTCTGCTCGATGTTCGCGACCAGCGAGGTAACCCGCCAGCTACGCGGCCGGAACAGGCTGCGCGCCAGGGTTTCCAGGGTCAGGCCGAGAAAGCCCAGCAACGCTGCGAGCTGCCGCCAGAGGGCTTCGACCGCACTGCCAATGTGGGCGAGTAATTCGATCGAACCGGCGCGGTGTTTGGGTTTTTCCGGTTTGCAATATTCCGTCAGGGCGCTACCAACCGTTTGCAGCAAGGCCCGTCGTGCAGTGGCCAGCCCCGGGGCGCTGCTGGCCAGGCTGAGCAAGCGCTCGGCCCCGAGCAGCTCAGCCAAGAGCGCCGCACC
>JBOICE010000437.1:0-10696 GCA_050739815.1 Pseudomonas sp.
CGCACGGTAGCTGGCGCCGAAGTGAATCACTTGCGTCTGGTACAGGCCTTCGCCTGAGAGCTCACAAAAAGAAAACATCTCCCGCCCGAGAAACGGCCAGGCCTCGCCAGCGGGTAAAGCATTCAGCTCACGGTGGTTGGTCACACGGCGCAAGCGCCGCTGCTCCGGATCGGCGGACGGCCAGTCGCGGATACAGCCATAGACGATGGATTCGGACTCCACGCGGGCACTCCAGAAAATGAAGGCAGCCTTCTAACACAGGGCAAGGGCTGGGGAAACATCTGCCTTATACCGCGATTTGCCAAAATCAGGATGAGCGGCAGTTCAATCGGCGGGTTGGATCACTGAAAAAGCTGCAAACACAACCTGCGCGCCGATAAAAAAGCCCCGCACTAGGCGGGGCTTTTTTCAACTGATCGGCTTACCCGACCAGCCTGGTCGCCAGCCAGAACAAACCGGCCGCCAAGCCCATCGACGCTGGCAGGGTCAGCACCCAGGCCAAAAGGATAGTACGCACGGTACCGCCTTGCAGGCCGCTCTTGTTCGCGACCATGGTTCCGGCGACACCCGAAGACAGCACATGGGTCGTCGACACCGGCAGGCTGAAGATATTCGCCAGGCCGATGGCGAAGGCGGCGGTGATCTGCGCGCACATGCCCTGGGCGTAAGTCATGCCTTGCTTGCCGATCTTCTCGCCAACGGTCAAGACCACGCGCTTCCAGCCGACCATGGTGCCGATACCGAGAGCCAGGGCCACCGCAAAGATGACCCAGAACGGCGAGTATTCGGTGGTCGCGGTCAGGTCCTTGCGCAGCTTCTCCAGGTCGGCCTTCTCACGCTTGTCCAGGCCCTGCAGTTTGCCGACTTTCTTCGCGGTGTCGTCCAGGCAGAGCAGGTAACGGCGGACCTGGATGCGGGTTTCCGCCGGCAGGTCGTGGTAGTTCACGACGCCATCCAGATTCTTCTGCAGCGCGGCTATGGTCGGTTCGGTCAGCTGGGCGTCGCAGCGGAATTTCTTCGGCAGCTCGGTCGTGTGGTTCTTGCCGAGGGCCAGGTACTCGCTGAGGGTGGCGTTGTTGCGCTCGTAGAACTGGCTGAGATGCAGGGCCGCGTCGCGAGTCCGTTCGATCTGGTAAGTGGTGCTGTTCAGATCCAGCACGAACTGGGCCGGCACTATGCCGATCAGTACCAGCATGATCAGGCCGATGCCTTTCTGTCCATCATTGGAGCCGTGCACGAAGCTCACGGCCATGGCCGAAAGCACCAGCACCAGACGGTTCCAGAAGGGCGGATGCTTCTTGTCATCCAGCTCGCGGCGTTGCTCGGGAGTCTTGTGCATCTTCGACAGTGGCCGCCACCCGCGCAGCGCCAGCAACAGCAAGGCGGCGACCATAAAGCCGGCGGCCGGCGAGGCCACCAGGGAGATGCCGATGTCGATCGCCTTCTGCCAATTGACCCCATCCGCCAGCGGGAGATCGGTAATCAGCGCATTGGCCAGGCCAACCCCGAGGATCGAGCCGATCAAGGTGTGCGAGCTGGAGGCCGGGATGCCGAAGTACCAGGTGCCCAGATTCCAGGCAATCGCGGCGGCCAGCAGTGAGAACACCATCGCCAGGCCATGGCCGGTATCGACATTGATCAACAGCTCCACCGGCAGCAGGTGGACGATGGCATAGGCCACGCCCACGCCGCCGAGCAGCACGCCGAGGAAGTTGAACAGGCCGGAGAAGATCACCGCCAGGTGTGGCGGCATCGCCTTGGTGTAGATCACCGTGGCCACCGCGTTGGCGGTGTCATGGAAACCGTTGATGAATTCGAAGGTTAGGACGAAGGCCAGGGCGAGCACCAGGCTCACGACGACCCAGGCATCAAGCCCATTGAAGAATTCGAACATGAAGGTTTTATGACCGGGGGAAAAGGGGGCGCGATTATGCCAGATAAAGCCCGCGAGCCAATCCACAAACTGCTGGCTGGTAAAGCCAGCAGGCAAAATCGCACCCGCTGTTTCGCAGGCAACGGCTTTACGGCGGAGGTTGCTGCTGCCTTGCTAAGGCACACAAAAAGTGTCTGGAAACGGCGACTGCATGGGGTTAACCGCGGCAAAGCCGCTGTGCTGGCCAGCGTTAAATCACGCTGTACCAAGCCGTGGGCGCAGTCGCCAGGCCAAGCCACTCATCAGTAGCGCCAGGCCCGTCAGTACCATGAAGGGCAACTGATAATCGCCGGCCAGATCGCGGCCAAGGCCAGCCAGAATCGGGGTCAGACTCGCCATGCTGTAACCGGCACAGAGCATCATCGCGGTCCAGCGGCTGACGGCCAGCGGCGTGTGCGCTTCGTACAACGGCAGTGCCAATGACAGTGCGAATGAGCCACTTAAGCCAAAACCCATCAACATCGCCCAGAACTCGGGCATGTAGGTCGGCATGAAGGTGATCATGCCCAGGCACAAGGTCGAAGACAGCCCACAAATCAATAGCAACTGAGAGCGGTTATCGAAACGCTGCGCCAACCACGGCAGCAGGAAGGCGCTCGGCAAACCGACCAGCATGAAGGTGCTGAACAGCGCATTGCTGTGCGGCAGGGTAAAGCCGGCTTCGTGATAGCGCGCCACCAGCCAGGTGGCCAAGGCGTAGAACAGGCCAGCCTGAATGGCGAAAAACCCGGTGATCAGCCAGGCCCGCGACTCGCCCCACGGCAGGCCGCCACTGGCACCGGCTTCGCTGGCGGTTTCGGCCTTATTCGGCAGGCGCAGCCACAGCAGGAACGCGAGCAAAGCCGGTAGCGCCCAGACCGCCAGGCCAGAGGTCCAGCGATCCCCGAAGAGCTGGGTTACCGGTGTGGTAAGCACCGCACCAGATGCACCACCAATCGCCATGCTGAAGGAATACCAGGCGACGACCCGGCCAAGGTGCCCGACAAAATGGCGCTTCATGAAGCCGGAGAGTAACGGCCCGGCTATTGCGATTCCGGCACCGATGACTATCGCACTGCCAATCAGCATCGCGCTCGACTGCCCGGCTAGGCGCAACAGCAACGCCACGCAGATCAACCCCAGGCAGGCCGCAATAGTCCGCTCCAGGCCGAAGCGCATTGCCAGACGCGGGGCCAGTGGGGCCAGCAGGCCCATGCACAACACCGGTAAGGCGGTGGTCAGACTGATCAGCCCACGGCTGAGTGCGAGCTCGTTGGCGATACGCTCGATCAGCGGGGCAAGGGAGGTGATGCCGGGGCGCAAATTAATCGCCGCCAGCACCAGAGCCAGCCAGAGCATGGCTCGAGGTACAGGTTTCACAGAGCTTTCAACACGCTATCGACCAGGCCGGCCGGGGTAGCAACCCTACTCCCCCGGCTTGAGCCAGGACAAGCCCGCCCCGGTCTAAATTGACCAAATGGTCAATTTACTGCCTTAACCCTGCTTGTTCTTGGCGCGCATCTTCTCCGCCATATTGGCCATCTCGTCGTACAGCACTTGCGGGGTCTGCTGTTTCAGCGCCCAGGCCATCCGACCTTGCTCATGCGGCAAGATCATGAACTCGCCCTTGGCGACTGCTTGATAAATGTACTCGGCAATATCCGCCGCACTGATCGGCCCGCTCTCCAGCAACTTGCCAACCTGCGCTTTCATCGCCGGGGTTGGGCCACGGAAAGAGTCCATCAGGTTGGTCTGGAAGAACGACGGGCAAACCACGTGCACGCCAATCTCTTGCTGTTTCAACTCAATCAGCAGGCTCTCGGAAAGCGCAACCACGCCAGCCTTGGCCACGTTGTAGTTGCTCATGGCCGGCCCCTGCATCAACGCCGCCATGGAGGCGATGTTGATGATCTTGCCCTGGCTACGCTCGATCAATGGCAGAAAGGCCTTGCAACCCTTGACCACCCCCATCAGGTTGATCGCGATCTGCCAATCCCAATCTTCCAGCGACAACTCGCTGAAGAAACCACCGGAGGCCACGCCGGCGTTGTTGACGATGACGTCGATGCCGCCCAGTTTCTGTTCGCAAGCCTGCGCCAGTGCGGTGAGCTGGCTGTAGTCGCGCACATCGCAACGCTGAATGAAACCATCGCCGCCGGCTTCGCGGACCAGTTGCAGGGTTTCGGTCAGACCCGGCTCGCTAACGTCGGACAACGCCAGTTGCCAACCTTCGCGCGCCCAACGCAGAGCGATTTCGCGACCCAAGCCGGAACCGGCGCCGGTAATCATCATGCGATTTTGCATAGTGAGGTTGCCCTGTATGTTCTGTGGTAGATGGGCCGCAGTGTAGCGAAGGCAATAGGGCAGCCCACGCACCATTAGACTGCTGAATGACTGAGGCAAACCGCACCCGTGCTTGCGACCTGTTCGCGGCAAATAACCAGCAGGGCTACCTGCTACAGCGGCAGGCAGCGTTCAGCGCCTGCGCTTGAGCAGCACCAGCGTCAAGCCCAGGTAAAGCAAGACATTCAGCACAACCACCAAGCCGCCCATCCACAGTTGCAACTGGGCCGTCAGCCCGCTCGGATAGATGAGCGGGATCACGTAATGTTCGATGAAACCACCGCTGTAGCCCGACTCGCCAGCAGCCTGACGCAGGCGGTTTTCCCATGGCGTCAGCGGGCAAATCAGATGGAAGAACTCCACCACCGCGCCCCAGAACACCGCCGGCAGATGCAACCAGGCCAGCCGGTGCCATCGCAACACCAACAACCCGCCAAACAGGACGAAGAGGATGAACAGCAGGTGAGTCAACACCAGCGCATCGGCGGCCAGGCGGTAGATCATCGTCCTGCCCTGCCCTGCTCGCCGAAACCTTCAGCTGTCATCGAATGCGCCCTCAGTCCAGCACAAACAGCTTGGCACCGAGCCTGGTAGAGGAGCGATGCGGCTCGGCATGGTCCGTCACCCGATAGCTCATCCCCGGCTTGAGCACGAAGCGCCGACCATCTTCCAGCTCTGTATGCAGTTCGCCTTCCAGGCACAGCAGGATATGCCCCTTTACGCACCAGTGATCGGCCAGGTAACCCGGTGAATATTCCACCCTACGCACCCGCAGTGCGCCGAACTGGCGGGTGCGCCAAGTCGCCCTGCCGGTCTCGCCAGGATGCTCGCTGGGTTCCACGGCCGACCAGTCGGTAGTGCCGAAGGGGATGTCAGTCAGTTGCATAAGCTCTTCCTTAGAATTCGGTCGACGGGCTCAATCGTTTAGCCGGACATGTTCGGTCAATTCGGCTTGGATAAAGGCCGCAATCATCGCCCGATACACCGCCTCCGCCACCTGTGGGCTCGCCCCTTGCTCTCGCGCCAGCCCCGCCACCTTGGCAATCACCTGTTCCACCCGCGCGGGGGCTTTGCGCATAGCTGCGCAACGGGCACAAAAACCCTGCTGGCCCCAGCTTAGCGGGCGCTAAGCGGGGCTGTTCTGCTTAGTCGTAACGAGTGGTTCGGCCGGTACGTCCGCCGAACACATTGTTTACATTTTTTTTCTTAATTGTTTACATCCAGTTGCACATCTTTCCGTAAACGTAGTACACAACATCACACCAGCGCACCTGGCACGTTGCCAGCGGATAAGACTAAAAACCGAGAACCGGCATACGCCGCGATGTATTCCCAAGGCTCCGAGCCCCGCTCGTCAGGGCTGCCGAGGCCATCGCAGACGAGGAGAAGACTCAATGCATGAGTTCGCAGCAGATCCGCCTGTACTGCCCAGACTGACCTTGAAAGGCATCCGCAAGGTGTATCCCGCAGTTGTCGCCAACGATGGCATCGACTTGACGGTCATGCCCGGCGAGATTCATGCGGTGCTGGGCGAGAACGGCGCCGGTAAATCGACGCTGATGAAAATCATCTACGGAGTGACCCGGCAGACCGCGGGGGAGATGTTCTGGGAAGGCCAACCGGTCACGGTGGACAACCCGGCCCATGCCCGCAGCCTGGGCATCGGCATGGTGTTCCAGCACTTCTCGCTGTTCGAGACGCTGACCGTGCTGGAAAACGTCGCCCTGGCCCTGCCGGGCAAACCCGACTTGGCGGATCTGGCCCGCCGCATCGAATCGGTCTCCACCCGCTACGGCCTGCCGGTCGATCCCCGCCGGCATGTGCACGCGCTGTCCGTCGGCGAGCGCCAGCGGGTCGAAATCGTGCGCTGCCTGCTGCAAAACCCCCGGCTGCTGATCATGGACGAGCCGACCTCGGTTCTCACGCCGCAGGCCGTGCGCAAGCTGTTCGAGACGCTGCGCCAGCTGGCGAGCGAAGGCTGCTCCATCCTCTATATCAGCCATAAGCTCGACGAAATCCAGGAGCTGTGCCACAGCGCCACCGTGCTACGCGCCGGCAAGGTCACCGGCTCCTGCATCCCTTCGCAGGAAACCCCCAAGAGCATGGCGCGGCTGATGATCGGCAAGGATCTGCCGGCCTGTGAACACACGGCGGCGCACGCCGGCGGCGAGGTCCGGCTGAAACTGGCCGGGCTGTCGCAGGCCTCGGCCGACCCTTTTGGCACCGCTCTCAAGGATATCCAACTGGAGGTGCGCTCCGGGGAGATAGTCGGCATCGCCGGGGTCTCCGGCAATGGCCAGGCCGAGCTGTTGGCGGCGATTTCCGGCGAAACCCCGCTGCGCGAGAAGGCCCCGGTGCAAATCTGCGGCAGCGCGGCGGGCCACTTGTCGCCCGACCGCCGCCGCCAGCTCGGGCTCTGCTTCGTGCCGGAAGAGCGCCTGGGCCGCGGGGCGGTGCCGAGCATGGCGCTCAGCGACAATGCCATCCTCACCGCCGCCCAGTCGAAAGCCTTGGTCAAGCGTGGGCTGATCGATTTCCGGGCGGCCAAGGCCTTCGCCCTGGAGTGCATCGAGCGCTTCAACGTCAAGTGCGGCGGCCCGGCCGCGCAGGCCAGGTCGTTGTCCGGCGGCAATCTGCAGAAGTACATCATGGGCCGCGAAATCATGCAGGAGCCGCTGCTGCTGGTCGCCGCCCAACCGACCTGGGGCGTGGATGTGGGCGCGGCGGCGTTTATCCGCCAGCAGATCATCGACCTCAGGAACAGCGGCTGCGCCGTGCTGGTGGTCTCGGAAGAGCTGGACGAGCTGTTCGAAATTTGCGACCGCATCGCGGTGATCGCCAACGGCAGGCTGTCGCCGACGCGCCCGCCCGCCGAGACTTCGGTGGAGGACATAGGCGTGTGGATGAGCGGCATGTGGCCAGGTGCCGACAGCCCACAAGCCGCGACCGGCACTCATTGATAGGGGATTAAGAGCCATGTGGTCCTTCAAGCTTGAAACCCGCCCCGAAGCCTCACGCACCATGAGTTATGTGTCGCCGCTGATTGCGGTGGCGCTGACACTGCTCGGCGGCCTGTTGGTGTTCTCCGCCCTGGGTAAAGACCCGCTCGAGGGCTTCCAGGTGTTTTTCCTCAGCCCGCTGCGCGACTGGTACGGGGTCTCCGAACTGCTGCTCAAGGCCACTCCGCTGATGCTCTGCGCGGTGGGGCTGGCCATCGGCTTCCGCGCCAATGTCTGGAATATCGGCGCGGAAGGTCAGTTCATCGTCGGCGCCTGCACGGCGACGGGCGTGGCGCTGCTGCTGCAGAACAGCAGCGGACCGGCGGTGCTGGTGGCGATGATCCTGGCCGGCGCGCTGGGTGGCGCGGCCTGGGCGGCGATCCCGGCGTTCTTGCGCACGCGCTTCAACGCCAATGAGATTCTGGTCTCGCTGATGCTGGTCTATGTCGCGCAGTTGCTGGTGTCCTGGCTGGTGTTCGGGCCCTGGATCGACCCGGACGGCTTCAACTTTCCGCAGACCAAGATGTTCTCCGACTCGGCGCTGTTGCCGATGCTGGTCGAGGGCACGCGGCTGAACCTGGCCTTCGTCATCGCCCTCGGGGTGCTGGCGGTCGGCTATGTGTTTATGCAGAGGAGTTTTCTCGGCTTCAAGATGCGGGTGGCCGGCGAGGCGGCCGACGCGGCGCGCTATGCCGGCTTCTCGGCCAAGCTGACGATCTGGATCGGTTTGCTGGTCGGCGGGGCCACCGCGGGCCTGGCCGGGATGGCCGAGGTGGCCGGACCGATGGGCCAGTTGACCGACAAGGTCGCCAGCGGCTACGGCTTCGCCGCCATCATAGTGGCCTTCGTCGGGCGGCTGAATCCGCTCGGCATCTTCTTCGCCAGTCTGTTGATGGCGCTGCTGTTTATCGGTGGCGAGCAGGCGCAGCAGTACCTGAGCCTGCCCTCCTCGATCTCCAAGGTGTTCCAGGGCATGTTGCTGTTCTTCCTGCTCGGTTCCGACTTGTTCATCAACTACCGGCTGCGCCTGCGCAAGCCGCTGGCTAAGGCGGGAGACTGAGATGGAACAGAGTCTGATCACCTCAATACTGTTCGCCACCCTAGTGGCGGGCACTCCGCTGATCATAGTGGCGCTCGGCGAACTGATCACCGAGAAGGCCGGCGTGCTCAACCTGGGCGCCGAAGGCACCATGGCGATGGGCGCGGTGGCGGCCTTCGCCGCCACCCATTACAGCGGCAACCCCTATCTCGGGGTACTGGCCGGGATGGCTGTCGGCGCGCTGATGAGCCTGCTGTTCGGCGTGCTGACGCTGACCCTGATGGCCAATCAGGTCGCCTCCGGGCTGGCGCTGACGATCTTCGGGATCGGCCTCTCGGCCTTTGTCGGCAAGCCTTACGAGTCGCTGACCCTACCGACCGTGGCGGCGATCCGCATCCCCCTGCTGGCGGATATTCCGCTGCTCGGGCCGGCGCTGTTCAACCATCAGTCGCTGGTCTATTTCTCCTGGGCTCTGCTCGCCGGCGTGGCCTGGTTCCTCTATAAGAGCCGCGCCGGGCTGGTCTTGCGCGCGGTGGGGGAAGCGCCTTCGTCTGCCCACTCGATCGGCTATCCGGTGATCCGCATCCGCTACCTGGCCACCCTCTTCGGCGGTGCCATGGCGGGCGTCGGCGGTGCCTTCCTGTCGGTGTTCTACACCCCCTTGTGGGTCGAGGGCATGGTCGCGGGGCGGGGCTGGATCGCGTTGGCGCTGGTGGTGTTCGCCACCTGGCGGCCGCTGCGGGTGATGGTCGGCGCCTATCTGTTCGGTGGGGTGATGATCTCTCAGCTGTTCATCCAGGGCTCGGGGCTGCAGATCGATGTCCCCTCGCAGTTCCTCTCCGCCCTGCCCTACCTGGCCACCATCATAGTGCTGGTGCTGATTTCGCGTAACGCGCAGACCATCCGCCTGAATTCACCCATGTCGCTCGGCCAGCCCTACCGGCCGGACGCTTGATAGACGGCGGGCCGTGAAGGGGAGCGGCCCGCATCTTTGACATCCCCAATAACAACAAGCGGCTTTCGGGCCAGGTCAATTCGCGAGGAAACATCTAATGGGCAATCGCAGACATTTTATCAAGACAGCAGGCGGCATGGCGGTGGCGGCAGCATTGGGCATCGGCCTGCTCGGTCCGGTGCAGGCGGCGGACCCGCTCAAGGTGGGCTTCGTCTACATCAGCCCGATCGGCGACGCCGGTTGGACCTTCCAGCACGATCAAGGCCGCAAGGAAATGGAGGCGGCGCTGGGCGACAAGATCTCGACCAAATACATCGAGAACGTACCGGAAGGCGCCGATGCCGAACGGGTGATCCGCGAACTCGCCGCCAGCGGCTACTCGCTGATCTATGCCACCAGCTTTGGTTACATGAACTACGTCGAACGCGTCGCCAAGCAGTTTCCGCAGATCACCTTGATGCACGCCACCGGCTACAAGATGGGCAAGAACTTCGGCAACTATAACGCCCGTTTCTATGAGGGCCGCTACCTGAATGGCGTGATCGCCGGCAAGATGAGCAAGTCCAATGTCATCGGCTATGTCGCCGCGTTCCCCATCCCCGAGGTGGTGATGGGCATCAACGCCTTTGCCCGCGGTGCCCGCAGCGTCAACCCGAATGCCGAAGTGCGGGTGATCTGGGTGAACAGCTGGTATGACCCGGGCAAGGAGCGCGAAGCCGCGCTGACCCTGATCTCCCAGGGCGCCGATATGCTCACCCAGCACACCGACTCCACGGCCGTGATGCAGGCCGCCGAGGAAAAGGGCGTGCATGCCTTCTCCTACCACTCGGACATGGAGAAATATGGTCCGCAGGCACAGCTCTCCGGTACCACTCACCAGTGGGGCGCCTTCTACACCCAGACCACCCAGGCGGTATTGGATGGCACCTGGAAACCGGCCTCAACCTGGGGCGGTGTCAAGGACGGCATGATCAAGCCCGTATCGCTCAGCCCGGCCGTCCCGGCCGAGGTGAAGGAGCTGGTCGAGAAGTTGGAAAGCGACCTGCGGGCCGGAAACTTCCATCCCTTTGCCGGCCCGGTGGTCGATCAGGAGGGCAAGGTCCGCGTCGCCGCCGGCCAGGTGATCGGCGATGGCGACCTGAACAAGATGGATTACTTCGTGCAAGGGGTTGCGTCCAAGCTGCAGAAAAAGTAGCCAAGCCTGCACGACAAAAGGCCAACCTGTAGGTTGGCCTTTTGTCGTTGCCCATCACCTCGAATCGGCTGGGGGCACCTTTCCAGCTAGGCTCAGCGATAAAAAAGGGCAGCCCGCGGGCTGCCCAAATCACTCAGAGAGTTGTTGCTTAGTGAGCCGCGGCACCGCTGGCACCCAGGCCTGTGTGCGAGCGGACGAATTGCGGCAGGAAGCGTGCGCGCTCATCGGCAGCGGCAGTGGACTTGTCCGTGAC
>JBOICE010000438.1:0-4371 GCA_050739815.1 Pseudomonas sp.
CGACGCTCAAGGACTACATCGCCAACGAGCGCCGCGTGCTGCGCGAGATAGACGCGCCCATCGCCGCACGCGCCGGCGCCCTGCTGGAGAACTGCATCGCCCGCGGCTCGCTGAGCATGCGCTGCCATGTCGATATCGACCCGGAATTCGGCCTACGCCATGTCGAGGCCATGCTGGCTCTGCGCAAGCGCTACCGCGACCTGATCGACTTGGAATTGGTGGTTTTCCCCCAGACCGGGCTGATCAGCCGCCCCGGCACCGCCGAACTGATGCGCGAGGCCATGGGCCTGGGCGTAGAGAACGTCGGAGGTCTCGACCCCTGTGGCATCGACAACGACCCCATCGCCCAACTCGACTTCATTTTCCAACTGGCGACCGAGTTCGACCGTGGCATCGACATTCACCTGCACGACAAAGGCGAGCTGGGCCTCTGGCAGATCGCCCGGATTGCCGATTACACCGAGCGCTTCCAGCGTCAGGGCCGGGTGATGATCAGCCACGCCTATTGCCTGGGTATGGCGCCCTGGACCCAGATACAGCCACTGGCCGAACGCCTCGCCAGGCTTGGCATTTCCCTGATGAGCTCGGCGCCGGCCGACTGCGCCGTGCCGCCCTTCCTCGAGCTGCGCGCGGCCGGCGTCAACCTCTGCCTCGGCTCCGACGGCATCCGCGATGCCTGGTCGCCGATGGGCAACGGCGACATGCTCGAACGCGCCATGCTGCTGGCCTTCCGTTTCGACCTGAACAAGGACGAGGAGCTGGCTGCCGCCTTCGACGCCGCCACTGTCAACGGCGCCCGCGCGCTCGGCCGCAGCGGCTACGGCCTGGAGATCGGCCAAGCAGCCGACTTCCTGCTGCTACCGCTGCAAACCCTCGGTGAAGCCGTGGTCGCACGACCGCCGCGGCAGGTTTATCGCGCCGGTAAGCTGATCGCCGAGAACGGCCGCCTGCTGGAAAGCCGCCTGTGAACCGGCCCCTGCGCATGGGCCTGAAAGCCAGTTGCGTGGTCGGCTTCGATGGTCGCCAGCATGTGCTCTGGCGCGACGGCGAAGTGGTGTTCGAAGGCTCGCGCATCCTCTTTGTCGGCCGTGGTTTTCCCGGCCCGGTGGACCAGTGGATCGATCATGGCAACGCCCTGATCGGCCCCGGCTTTATCGACCTCGACGCCCTCGGCGACCTGGATTCCACGGTGCTGACCCTCGACAACGGCGACGAGCGCCGCATGGGCCGCCTGTGGTCCGAGCAATACCTGGCCGCCGGCCCGCGTGAGAGCTACAGCGCCGACGAGGAAGTGTTCAAGTACCGCTATGCCTTCACCCAGTTGATCCGCAACGGCATCACCACCGCCATGCCGATCACTTCCATGTACTACCGCGAGTGGGCCGAGACCTACGCCGAATTTGCCGCCGTCGCCGGGGTCGCCGCCGACCTCGGCCTGCGCACCTACCTCGGTCCCTGCTACATGAGCGGCATGAGCTATGTGCGCGCCGACGGCAGCCTGGCCCAGCACTGGGACGAGGCTCGCGGACTGTCCGGGTTGGATGCCGCCGAGCGCTTCTTTCGCGACTACGACGGCGCGCACGACGGGTTGATCCGTGGCGCCCTGCTGCCGGACCGCATCCAGACCTGCACCCCGGCCCTGCTGCAACGCACCGCCGCCATCAGTCGAGAGTTGGCTGCACCTGTTCGTCTGCACTGCTGCCAGTCCCCCGGCGAAGTCGCGCTGGTGCAGCAACTGCGCGGCCAGTCGCCGCTCGGCTGGTTGCAGCAGCTCGACCTGCTCGGCCCACACAGCCTGCTGCCCCATGGCATCTACACCAGCGGCGACGACGACCTGCAGCGCCTGGCAGACGGCGGCGCCAGCCTGGTGCATTGCCCGGTGGTGTTCGCCCGCGATGGCGAGGCGCTGAACTCCTTCGGCCGCTACCAGGCCCTGGGCATCAACCTGGCCCTTGGCACCGATACCTGGCCGGCCGACCTGCTCGACAACATGCGTCAGGGTCTAAACATCGCCCGCTTGATGGAGGGCAACGCCGAGCAGACCAGTGCCTTGGACCTGTACAACGCCGCCACTCTCGGTGGCGCCAAGGCGCTTGGCCGCGACGACATTGGTCGCCTGGTCCCCGGCGCCAAGGCCGACATCACGGTATTCAGCCTGCGCGGCCTGCACCTCGGCCCGCTGTTCGATCCGCTGAAGAACCTGATCCTCGCTGGGCGCGGTGACGACTGCAGCGCCAGCTATATCGACGGCCGCTGCGTGATGCAGCACGGCCAGGTGCAGGGTGTGGACTACGCCACCCTGCAGCAGCAGGCCCAGCGGCAATTCCACACATTGATGCGCAGCCATAGCGACCGCGCCTTCGGCCAGCCGGACTGGCGCGACCTGTTCAAACCGGCGATTCCCTTCGCCGACGCCTATAGCGCTGCCGCGCCCCTGTGCGCGGCGAGCCCCCGCCAAGACTGACAACACATTCAGAGAACATCGTCATGCAGAGTTTCGACTTCAGCCAACTGAGCGCGCGCGAGAAATACAAGATCCTGATCGGCAGCGTGGTGCCGCGCCCTATCGCCCTGGTCACCACAGTGGATGCCGAGGGTCGGGTGAATGCCGCGCCTTTCAGCTTCTTCAATGCGCTCTCGGCCGACCCACCGATCCTCGCCCTCGGCGTGGAAAACTACAGCGACCAAAGCCCCAAGGACACCACACGCAATATCCAGCTCAACCAGGAATTCACCGTGAATATCGTCTCCGACGCCTTGGTGGAAGCCATGAATGTTTGCGCGGTGCCCTTCGCGCCGGGCTTCGACGAGCTGACCGCCGCCGGCCTGACCGCCCTCCCCGGCACCCTCGTCGGCTGCCCGCGCATCGGTGAGGCACCTGTGGCCCTGGAATGCCGGCGAATGATGGCGCTGTCGATTGGCCAGTCGCGCGAGATCATCCTCGGCGAAGTCCTGATGGCCCACGTGCGCAGCGAGTTGATCGACCCGAAAACCCTGTATATCGACCAGCTCGGCCTGGACGCCATCGGTCGCATGGGCGGCCACGGCTATGCACGAACCCGCGAGTACTTCGACCTGCCAACTCGCTCGCTACAAGCCTGGAACGAAGAGCCGGGCGCCGGTGAACGCCTCTGGCCAACAGCCGGGTAGTACCTGATAGAGGTCAATCAGCGTTTTCTCTTTGATCAGCGCTTTCTCTTTGAAAGGAGCGGGACACTCGAGACGCCTGATGCAAGCCCCCCCGGATTCAATACGGACTCGGGGTTTGCTGCGTATCAAGGCACGCAGAAGATCAGATCTGCGTGGCGCCGCCATCCACAAACAGTTCGCTACCGTTGATGAAACTGCTGCCATCGGAAGCCAAAAACAGCGCAGCCTTGGCCACTTCGCTCGGCTCGCCCAGACGCCCCATCGGAATCAAGCCGGAAAGATGGGCGAACAGCCCTTCGGTTTGCTCGGCCGGCACTAGCTTTCATACCCGTCATTCCCGCGTAGACGGGAATCCGGTGATGCTCAAGAGCGTCGGGAGTCGCAAGCGACTCCTTGTTGGGCATCCCTTCGTTCGGCACCCACCTACTGGTCCTGAGTCTCTTCGCCCCCGCAGTCATGCCCCCGCTCGTTGCATGAAGGGCCGGCACCTTGCCGACTCGCAGCAACCGCTCAGCCCGCGGCTGATGCGATGAGGTTCGCCAACGGATTAACATGGCAGTTTGAGCCGTGGACGGGCCGCCTGACCCTTCCAGCAAGCAGCAGCCACCGACACCCGGTGGCTGCTTATGTCAAACCTTAGGCTGCGCGGGCAGGTCGTGGCAGGAGGCATCTCATGGCGAAATACCGCAAGCAGTTGCCGCAACTCGGCGGCGATCTTTACCTCACCGACGGTGGGATCGAAACCACCCTGATTTTCCATGAAGGGCTGGAATTCCCGGACTTCGCGGCCTTCCACCTGTTGCAGACAGCGCAAGGTGAAGCGGCCCTTCGCAAATACTTTCGTACCTATGCGCAAATCGCGAATCGCTTCGGCACCGGCCTGATTCTCGAAAGCGCGACGTGGCGGGCCAATGCCGATTGGGGCACTCGGCGCGGTTACTCCGCCGCGACACTGGCCGAGGTAAACCGTAAAGCGATCCACCTATTAGAGAATATCCGCCGCGAATATGAAACCGACCTAAGCCCGATGGTCATCAGCGGCTGCCTCGGCCCCCGTGGCGACGGTTATGTTCCTGACCAGACCATGTCGGAGCGGGAAGCCGAGGCCTATCACCTGGCGCAAGTCGAAGCCTTCGCGGCCTCCGCGGCGGATATGGTCTGCGCCATCACCATGAATTACGTGGCGGAAGCCGTTGGGATTGCGCGTGCCGCCAAGCGTGC
>JBOICE010000439.1:0-5741 GCA_050739815.1 Pseudomonas sp.
CCAGTTCCGCCATTGCCTTCTGCAATTCAGGCAGTGCCGCGAGGGCATCACGCAGCCGCGCGAGGTCGCGGGGGCGGGCGTTACGCAAGCCAATGCGGGCAAGGATGCGTTCGACGTCGCCGATCTCTTTCAACTGTGGTTGCAGGTTTTCAAAGCGATAGCGTTCCAGCAGGCAGGCAATGGATTCCTGACGCGCGTCCAGCACCGTGCGTTGACGTAGTGGGCGGTTTAGCCAGCGGGTCAGCAGGCGACTGCCCATGGCGGTCTGGCAGCGGTCGATCACCGACTGCAATGTGTTGTCGCGGCCACCGGCGAGGTTGGTATCCAGCTCAAGGTTGCGGCGACTGGCGCCGTCGAGGATCACCGTATCGTCTAGGCGTTCATGCCGCAGGCTGCGCAAGTGCGGCAGGGCGGTGCGCTGAGTCTCTTTGGCGTAGGCCAGCAGGCAGCCTGCGGCACCGATGGCGAGTGTCAGGTTCTCGCAGCCAAAGCCTTTTAGATCTTGGGTAGCGAACTGCTGGCAAAGGCTTTTGAACGCGGAGTCACGCTCGAAGTCCCAGGGCGCGCGACGGCGTACGCCGCGACGTTTCTCTGCGGGCAGGCCTTGTGGCCAATCGTCAGGAATGAGCAGTTCGACTGGGTTGAGGCGCTCCAGTTCGGCGAGCAGATTCTCCCAACCGTTAATTTCCAACACGCTGAAGCGACCGCTGGTGATGTCCAGCACGGCCAAGCCGAACAGTCGCTCGTCACCTAATACGGCAGCCAGCAAGTTATCCCTGCGTTCGTCGAGCAGCGCTTCGTCGCTCACCGTGCCGGGGGTAATGATCCGTACCACTTGGCGATCGACCGGGCCTTTGCTGGTGGCCGGATCGCCGACCTGCTCGCAGATCACCACGGATTCGCCAAGTTTGACCAGCTTGGCCAGATAACCCTCGGCGGCATGATAAGGAATGCCGCACATCGGAATGGCGGTGCCAGCCGACTGGCCGCGGGCGGTCAAGGTGATGTCGAGCAGCTTGGCGGCCTTCTTCGCGTCCTCATAGAAGATTTCGTAGAAGTCACCCATGCGGTAAAACATCAGCTGATCGGGGTGCTGGTTTTTCAGCTTCCAATATTGCTGCATCATCGGGGTGTGTGCGGAAAGGTCGCTCTGACTCATTACCTGGCCTTGCGTGCAAAAGGCGCTAGTGTACGGTATCCCGCTAACCCGCTTTAACCCCGGAGAAGGTCTTGGAAGAGATTACTCGTCTCGCTGCTCAGCTCGGCGGATGCTTGCAGTCCCTGAATGCCCAGGTGGCTACTGCCGAGTCCTGTACGGGCGGCGGAATTGCCGAAGCGATCACCCGGGTTCCTGGGAGTTCGGTTTGGTTTGAAGCGGGTTACGTCACCTATTCGAACAGACAAAAATCCCTCCAGTTGGATGTGCCGGCTGAGTTGTTTCCGTTGGTTGGAGCGGTCAGTCGCGAAGTGGTCGAGGCCATGGCGCGCGGCGCGCAGTCTAAAAGCGCTGCACGCTTCTCTGTGGCTGTGAGTGGCGTGGCTGGGCCGGATGGAGGTTCACCGGCTAAGCCGGTAGGTACGGTTTGGTTGGCTTGGTGCAATGCCGAACAGTTATTCACGCAGTGTCGGCAGTTCGCGGGTGACCGCTCTGAGGTGCGTCGGCAAACGGTCGAGGCGGCGCTGGTTGGGCTGATCCGACTAGCTGCGGGAGAAAATCCAGTTCAGGGGTAGGCGAGCGACTTGCCCTATGGAATAATACTGGCTACTTATACAGTTGTTAGCGGCCGCTAGGCCCTCTTGATCACGTGAGGATTCAATGGACGAGAATAAGAAGCGCGCCTTGGCTGCGGCCCTTGGCCAGATTGAAAAGCAATTCGGCAAAGGTGCAGTAATGCGCATGGGCGATCACGAGCGCCAGGCGATTCCGGCCATTTCTACCGGCTCTCTCGGGTTGGACATTGCGCTGGGTATTGGCGGTCTGCCGAAAGGCCGGATCGTCGAGATTTACGGTCCTGAGTCTTCCGGTAAAACCACGTTGACGCTGTCGGTAATTGCCGAAGCGCAGAGAATGGGTGCGACCTGTGCCTTCGTCGATGCTGAGCACGCACTCGACCCGGACTACGCCGGTAAGCTGGGCGTTAACGTCGATGATCTGCTGGTTTCGCAGCCGGACACCGGCGAACAGGCGCTGGAAATCACCGACATGTTGGTGCGCTCCAATGCAGTGGACGTGATTATCGTCGACTCCGTGGCGGCTCTGGTGCCCAAGGCCGAAATTGAAGGCGAGATGGGCGATATGCACGTCGGCCTGCAAGCCCGCTTGATGTCTCAAGCACTGCGTAAAATCACCGGCAACATCAAGAACGCCAATTGCCTGGTGATCTTCATCAACCAGATCCGTATGAAGATTGGTGTGATGTTCGGCAGCCCGGAAACCACCACCGGCGGTAACGCCCTGAAGTTTTACGCCTCCGTCCGTTTGGATATCCGCCGGACTGGCGCGGTGAAAGAGGGTGATGAGGTGGTAGGGAGTGAAACTCGGGTCAAGGTGGTGAAAAACAAAGTGGCGCCGCCATTCCGTCAGGCTGAGTTCCAGATTCTTTATGGTAAAGGCATCTACCGGAACGGTGAAATCATCGATCTGGGGGTGCAGCTTGGACTGCTGGAGAAGTCTGGCGCTTGGTATAGCTACCTCGGCAATAAGATTGGCCAGGGTAAGGCAAACTCCGCCAAATACCTGGAAGACAATCCGGAAGTTGGCAAAACCATCGAGAAGCTGATCCGCGAAAAACTGCTGGTGGCCTCCAATGCGAGCGCCGCTGCGGCGACCAGCACGGTCGATGATCTGGCTGACGCTGACGTTTAATTCGCGCCATGTCCGTTGTGCTCGACAGCCCGACCGCAGTACGGCGGATCGCCATGGATCTCCTGGCGCGCCGCGAGCATGGGCGCGTCGAGCTGACACGCAAGCTGCGCAAGCGCGGCGCCCCTCCCGAGTTAATTGAGCCCGCCCTCGACCGTCTTACGGAAGAGGGGTTGCTCTCTGAATCCCGTTACCTGGAAAGTTTTGTCTCCTATCGCGCTCGTTCCGGCTATGGGCCATTACGCATCCGTGAGGAGTTGTCGCAACGCGGTTTGTCGCGGGCAGATATCGAGCAGGCCTTGCGCGCGAGCGGGATTAACTGGCGTGAGCAGCTAGAGGAGGTTTGGCGACGCAAGTTTGCCGGGCAGCAACCCGGTGACGCTCGAGAACGTGCCCAGCAGGGGCGTTATCTCAGTTATCGCGGTTACCCACTGGACTTGATTGGCCGCCTGCTGCGCGGGGCTCTCGACGACGACTGAAGTTGCGGGCCGCTTTAAGCCATACGCTGTGCGCATGGCTGGATGTCGAGAAAGCAGGTCCGGTTACAGCTGTCCGTAAGTTAGGTGGGTTACACCCAGTTTTGCGGCAGGTTGAGGGTGTCGAGTAGCTCGCGCAAACGACCGTGGTCGCGACCATTGAATGCGAAGGCCAGGCGGGTCAGGTGACTTAGCTCGGGTTCGTCGCGCTCTGCGTCGAATAGCGCTTGTTGCTGGAAGCCGCCGCTCTTGCAGAGGTCGGCGAAGTCTTCATGCAAATGCGCCAGCGCGGTTTCGCTCAGTGCATGGTTCAGGCGAAGCACAAAGCGATCCTTGAGCCAACGGCTGGAGTGGAAGTTGCTATAGAACTGGGCAATTTCTTCCGCTGCTTCTTCGGCGCTGTGTACCAGGCGGAGCAGTTTCATATCGCTGGCGAGGATGTAACCGTTGCCCTCCAGCTGTTTGTGGATGAAGGCCAAGGCATCCTGCCAGAAACTACCGTCGGGCTCGTCCAGCAGTACCACCGGCACCAGCGGGCTTTTCCCCGTCTGGATCAGGGTCAGCACTTCCAGTGCTTCATCCAGCGTGCCAAAGCCGCCAGGGCAGAGCACCAGTGCGTCGGCCTCTTTGACGAAGAACAGCTTGCGCAAGAAGAAGAAGTGGAACGACAGCAGATTGCCGCTGCCTTCTACGGTGGCGTTGGCACCTTGCTCGAAGGGTAAGGTGATGTTGAAGCCCAGGCTGTTCTCCAGTCCTGCACCTTCATGGGCTGCCGCCATAATGCCGCCACCGGCACCGGTTACCACCATCAAGTCATAGCGCGCCAGAGTGGCGCCGAGTTCGCGGGCCAATGCGTAGATTGGATGATCGACTGGGGTTCGTGCGGAGCCGAAAACGGTAACTTTACGACGGCGTTTGAACTGCTCGAGGGTGCTGAAGGCGTGCTCCATTTCACGCAGGGTTTGCAGCATGATTTTGGCGTCCCAGCGATTACGATCGGCTTGGGCCATGCGGATGACGGTGATCAACATTTCGCGGTAAAGCGCTAGATTGACGCTGCTGCCAGGGGTAGACAGCGCGACCAATTCATCGACCTTGCTAGCGAGGTCGATCCCACTGGTCTGGAAGTGACGAGATAGATAGTCGTCCGGTTCGTAAGGCATTCAACTTCTCCTTGTGCTGCAGAACCTTTGGCTGTGCCTCTGAGGGCACGGCTGCGACACGGGTTGTGTCGCGAGCAATTCAGGCGGATTGGCTTGAATTGCCGAGTCAGACCCGACGGGGCCTGGCAGGCACTGATAGATAGTGTATCGATCAGTGCTGACTTCGAGTGCGAGCGCTCTTTCTGGTTCAAAAGCATGCCTGCTCGAACAGGGCTTTTGCGTTATGCGCTTGCGCAGTGATTGGGTTTTTCGATCTCTCTAGTGTTCAGTAAAGCTCAAGGTGGCGAGCTTACTACCGCAATCAAACTGGCCGTGTAGACAGCTTGCTTGCGATACAGGGTTCACCAAGTTGTACCACGAAGCTGGACGTCAGGGCAGATATCTTGGCGACGAGTTGTGCTGTCCATGACTGACCTGACGGGTTGGGGCGACCCGTGTGCGAAGCGCTCGAAGGTGTAGCTGTTTTCTTGTCGGCGTAAGGGTCGGCATCAACCCGCAGCAGCTCAATGGTCACTGGGATTTGTGCCGCTTGCTGTAGTAAGCGGCACAAATCCCAGTGTGTATCGCCAGCCAGGCGATGGTATGCGGCCTTGTGATGGGCCGTGCCGCAGCAGAGCCGATTACTTCAGGCCGCAGTCAGCCTTGCTGAAGCGCTCTGTGGTGATCGGGCGATTGGTCTTGTACTCGCTGAATTGGTAACGCAGTACTGCGCCGCGGGCCAGCAGCTGGCGATAGCCTGTGTTGTGGCAAACGCTGTTGGCCAGTTGGGTGCGCACCGCGTCGGGGTTTCCACGCATTTGTGCGGCGTGGCCTTCACGCACGCTCAGGTGATTGATCAGCTCATTGCCGTCTACCGTGTAGCCCTGATCGAGGATGTCTTCGTTGATCGCTCGTGGCGTGCCAACGCTACTTTCTTTGGCTACTTGATCCAGCATTTTGGCCAGCTCGTAGTCCTTGAGCGAGGCGGCCTGCGCAGTGGGTAGGACACAGCAGAGGGCAAGAGCCATAACGCGCAACATGTAAATCTCCATGACGATAAAACGACTTTGACTCCAGATTGCGCTGGGTGTTCATCCACCTGGCCGGGAGTTCAGAACTGTAGCAGCGCGCATCCTGAACAAGCCACAAGGGGAGATCAAGCCCAAGCATGGCTGGTGGGCTCGGTGGCACTTGATATCAGCTCTGGGCGGAGTGCCGGCCAGCGCGATCCAGCCACTGCATGCGGAGCTTGTAACCCTG
>JBOICE010000440.1:0-8006 GCA_050739815.1 Pseudomonas sp.
ACCTTGGCGGCGCGCATTTCGTTAAACAGGTTGAGCAGCATGGCTGCGCCCTCGTGAATTCGTCTGAGTGCGGCGCTAGGAGCGCCGCTCCAATGGCAGGCCATCGTTGATGGCATACCAGTCGGCCTTCGATTCCGGAAAAATATGCTTCTGCGGAGTTTCGCCCAGCGGTGTATCCAGCGTGCCCAGTGCCACTGAAAGCCAGTTCGGGTAGGGCTGTTCGCTGAACCACTGCAGGGTCGAGCCGCAGTGTTTGCAAAAGGTCCGCGTCACGCCTGGCGAGGACTGGTAGATACCCAGTGATTCTTCGCCTTGGGTGAAGTGGAAGTCCCTGCGCCGCACATTGGCGTAAGTGCCGAATGCCGCACCATGAGCTTTGCGGCACATCGAACAATGGCAATGAGTCGCCGACTCGATAGGGGCATCAATGCGGTATTTCACCGCAGTGCAAAGGCAACTGCCGCTATGCATGGATTTTCCTCCCGGTCGGCTGCCCGATTCTTAGCGGCTGGCGCGGCGGCTCATGAAGGCCAGGCGCTCAAGCAACTGCACGTCTTGCTCGTTCTTCACCAGGGCGCCAGCCAGCGGCGGGATGGCCTTAGTTGGATCGCGTTCGCGCAGTACCGCTTCGCCGATATTGTCGGCCATCAGCAGTTTCAGCCAATCAACCAGCTCGGACGTGGAAGGTTTCTTCTTCAGCCCCGGCACTTTGCGCACATCGAAGAACACGTCGAGGGCTTCGCTGACCAGATCCTTCTTGATGTCGGGGTAGTGCACATCGACGATCTTCTGCAGCGTGACGCGATCCGGGAAGGCGATGTAGTGGAAGAAGCAGCGGCGCAGGAAGGCATCCGGCAGCTCTTTTTCGTTGTTCGAGGTGATGATGATGATCGGGCGTTTTTTCGCTTTGATCGTCTCGTTGGTCTCGTAAACGTAGAACTCCATCTTGTCGAGTTCTTGCAACAGGTCGTTGGGGAACTCGATGTCGGCCTTGTCGATTTCATCGATCAGCAGAATCACCCGCTCATCGCTCTCGAAGGCTTCCCAGAGTTTGCCCTTCTTGATGTAGTTGCGAACGTCGTGAACCTTGTCCGAGTCCAGCTGCGAGTCACGCAGGCGGCTGACCGCGTCGTACTCGTAGAGACCCTGGTGGGCCTTGGTGGTGGATTTGATGTGCCAGGTGATCAGCTTGGCGCCGAAGGATTCCGCCAACTGCTCGGCGAGCATGGTCTTGCCGGTACCGGGCTCACCCTTGACCAGCAGCGGGCGTTCCAGAGTGATGGAGGCGTTGACTGCAAGCTTGAGATCATCGGTGGCGACATAAGACTGGGTGCCTTCGAACTTCATCGGAAAATCCTCGAACGGTAACGCCTGGGCAGGAAACCCGGCGGTTCAGTAGTGGTCGGTGGGGTTTAAAACGAGCCGGATACGAAGCTGTTTAAACGCTGCGAAAAAACCGACTATAACGCGCGGGAGGCGCGCCTGTGAACGCAGACGGGCTATTCAGTCACTGAATGGCGAGTCGGCTCGTAGTTGTCACCGTGTTGGGGCTGCTTGTCGGTGTCGCCAGCTGAAGGTTTACAACGCGTGTAGGCACGACCGGTGGAGCGCGAGGTAGAAGCTTGACGTGGCAAAGGCTGCTGCTGATCGGCGAGCGAACTGGACGCCCACCCGGCGTAGTTTTAGGCTTGAAGTTTTCTCGGCAGTACACGCAGAAGGACACCGCTATGAGCCGTATCTACGCAGACAACGCCCAGTCCATTGGCAACACGCCGTTGGTGTTTATCAACCGTCTAGGCCCGAAGGGTGTGACTATCCTGGCCAAGATCGAGGGGCGTAACCCGGCTTATTCGGTTAAATGCCGGATTGGCGCCAGCATGGTCTGGGACGCCGAAGAGCGGGGGGTGCTGAAACCGGGCATGACCATTGTCGAGCCAACCTCCGGGAATACCGGTATTGGCCTGGCTTTCGTCGCGGCCGCCCGTGGCTACAAGCTGCTGCTGACCATGCCCGCGTCCATGAGCCTGGAGCGGCGCAAGGTGTTGAAAGCCCTCGGCGCCGAGTTGGTACTGACCGATCCCGCCAGGGGCATGAAGGGCGCCATCGATAAGGCCGCGGAAATCGCCGCCTCGGATAGCGGCAAATACTTCATGCCGCAGCAGTTCGACAATCCGGCCAACCCGTCGATCCACGAGAAAACCACCGGCCCGGAAATCTGGCACGACACCGAGGGTGCGATTGATGTGCTGGTATCTGGTGTCGGCACTGGCGGTACCATTACCGGCGTGTCGCGCTATATCAAGAAAACCTGCGGCAAACCGATTCTCTCGGTGGCGGTGGAGCCGATCGGTTCGCCGGTCATCACCCAGGCATTGGCGGGCGATGAAATCAAGCCGAGCCCGCACAAGATCCAGGGCATTGGCGCGGGTTTCGTGCCGAAGAACCTCGATCTGTCGATGGTCGACCGGGTCGAGCTGGTCAGCGACGATGAGGCCAAGGCCATGGCGCTACGCCTGATGCGCGAGGAAGGCATCCTCTCCGGTATCTCCTGCGGTGCGGCGATGGCGGCAGCTGTGCGTCTGGCCGAGCGCCCGGAAATGCAAAGCAAAACCATCGTGGTGATCCTGCCCGACTCCGGTGAGCGCTACCTGAGCAGCATGCTGTTCAGCGATATGTTCAGCGAGCAGGAGTTGGTGCAGTAAGGGCCGCCTCCTTTGCTCTAGGCCGCCGGGTGGCGGCCTTTTTCTAGGCGGCGCTGGTCGGCAGTTCTCATAGGGTGCCGGTGAGCGTAGCGAACCGCAGCGCCCTTGGCGCGAATGCTGCGGTTGGCACCGAACCCGCTCTTCCCCCTCGCCCTCCGGGAGAGGGTTAGGGGTGAGGGAAACACGGCCTACGTCGGCTCTTTCTCCACCACTAGCGCCACTGCCGCCGGCTTCAAGACCAGCCACAGCGCCAGCCCGATCAATACGCCGCCGTAGAGGTAGGCCCAGGACAGCTGTTCGTCGAGCAACAGCACGCCCCATAGCACACCGAACGGTGGAATCAGAAAGGTCACGGTCGTCGACTTGATCGGGCCGATATCACTCAGCAAGCGGAAATACAGGACATAGGCGTAGGCCGTGCAGACCAACCCCAGGCCGGCCAATGACAGCCAGACGCTGCTACCGCCCCAACTGGCGGGTGGCTGGTTGATGACGGAATACGCGAACACTGGCAACAGGCACAAGGTTGCCCCGAACATGCTGGCGCAGGCGGTGAGACGATTATCCAGGCCTTGCGGGCCCAGCCAGCGGCGGGTGAGAAACCCGGCAAAACCATAGCAGGTAGTGGCGATCAAGCAGGCGGCGGCCCCCCAAAGCAGCTGTGCATCGAACGCGACTGGCCCGGTGCGGGTCAGCAGGCCAACGCCCATAAGCCCCAACAGCACGCCGCCGGCTTTGTTCAAGGTCAAGCCTTCGGCGAAGAACAGCGCGCCGATCATGACGCCCATCAGCGGCGTGGTGGCGTTGAAAATCGCCGAGTAGCCGGCCGGCAGCACCTGGGCCGCGGCGCCATACATCGCGGCTGGAATCCCTGAGTTGATCACGCCGAGCAGCAAGCACAGCTTGAACTTGCCACGGAAATCCCAGTTCAGCCGTAGCACCAGCAGGATCACCACCAGGCCGGCGGCGGCGAGCGAGACACGGAAAAAAGCGGTCGGCAGCGCGCCGAGTACCGGCGCAATGATCCGCATGAACAGAAAGCTGGCGCCCCAGATTGCCGCGAGTAGCAATAAGCGGGTGTAGTCGGCGAGTCTCACAGCAATCTCCTGGCCTGCAAATATGGCGAGAGTGTTGCTGGCTGGCTGCGTTAAGGCAATCCGAAAAATGCTTTCAAACTCGCCAACCTATGCCGCGTATTAGAGGGGGCGAGTTAAAAGGTTTTAGTGGCGCCGCCGAGGTCGACGGCTTCCGGCAAATCAAACATTCAGACCTCTTGGGTCCGTTCAGGCGGCGCAGCCAGGGCTGATGTCCTGGCCAGCAGGTAATAGTGGAGGCCCGGCACCAGCAGACCGACGATCCAGGAAATATCGATACCACCGAGTTGCGCGACCATCGGCCCGGAGTAGAAGTGGGTGTCGACGAAGGGCAGCTGGATCAATACGCCGGTGACATAGACGCTGATGCCCTGCACGTTCCAGCGACCGTAGCGACCAGCCGGGTCGGACAGCGCCGGGATGTCATAACGCTCCTTGTTGATGAAGTAATAGTCGACCAGGTTGATCGCGCTCCAAGGCGTGAAGAAGGTCAGCAGAAACAGGATAAAGAACTTGAACGAGCTAAGGAACGAATGCTGACCCAGCAGCGCGAGGGTGGTGGATGCACCGACAATCGCCAGCACGAACAGCATGCGCTGCACGGCGGAGATCTCGAGACGACCACGGAAGCCGCTGATAATGGTGGCAACGCACATAAAGCTGCCGTAGGCGTTGAGGGTCGACACCGTGACCTTGCCGAACACCACGCTCAGATACAGCAGAGCGGCCATCACCCCGGTACTGCCCAGTCCGACTATGGTGGCCACCTCGTGACCGCGGAAATTCGCGCCCGCCAAGGCCGCGGCGAATACCCCCAGCACCATCGAGGCCTGGGCGCCGAGCACCGTGCCAAGGCCGACCGCCGTGAAGGTTTTCCAGGACGAGGTCTTGCTCGGCAGGTAGCGCGAATAGTCGGCCACATAGGGGCCAAAGGCGATCTGCCAGGACGCGGAGAGGGACACCGCCAGTAGGAAGGAACTCCAGCCGAAGTGGCGGTTTTCCAGCAGCAGGCCGATATCGTTGAGCGTCATCAGCCGGGTGAACAGGTAGACGAAGGCCATGATGCCCAGCACGCTGGCAACCCGACCGACCAGGTGGATGAGCCGATAACCGAACAGGGTCAGGAACGCGATGCAGGAGGCGAAAATCAGGATGCCGGCGCTGTCGCTGACATCGATCAACTGGGCGATGGCCTGCCCCGACAGTACCGCGCCGGTGGCACTGAAGCCGAGGTACATCAGGCACACCAGCACGATCGGGATGGCCGCACCGTAGACCCCGAACTGCACACGGCTGGAGATCATCTGTGGCAGGCCGAGCCTAGGCCCTTGCGCAGCGTGCAGGGCAACCACCGCGCCGCCGAACAGCTGGCCGATCAGCAAGCCAAGCAGTGACCAGAACACGTCGCCGCCCAGCACCACGGCCAGAGCGCCGGTGACTATTGCGGTGATCTGCAGGTTGGCGCCGAGCCAAAGGGTGAACTGACTGTAGAGGCTGCCATGGCGCTCGGCCTTGGGAATGTAATCGATCGAGCGTGACTCGATCAGGGGCCTTCGCTGCCGACTATCGCTGGCTTGGGTCATTATCGTGTTCTCCTTGAGGAACAGGCTGATGCTCTTGTTTTGGTTGGCTGGAATTGAGACCTGCTGCTCCAGCCGGCATTGCCAGACAGCTCGGCGCGCATCCCGCGACGATCAGTCGCGAGGTTCGTCGCAACGGATCTCACGCGCCGCACTCAGTCCCCGACTTCAGGGCTGCAGGTGCGCGTCTGAGGCAGAGGTCAGCGCCGCATAGCGCTCGGAGCTCGCAGTGGTTTGGCAACGGCCGCTTAGAAGGTCTTGCTGGCGCTGGCGACCAGAGTGGCGCCGCACAGGTCGTCGAACCCCATAAAACTCTGGCACTCGGTTTTCGACAGGTCGGTGTCGATGTAGCTCAGGCCCCAGGTGACGCCGATCAGGTCACGGCTCAGCTTGATCTCCCAGTTGCGATAGTCGGGACGGCTGCTGCCGTCGTCGCGGAAAAAGACCTCGTCCTTGTAGTCGACATATTCGTAGCGGGCTTCGAAGCCAATGGCGGCCGGTAGCACGCTGCGGTAGCCAATAAAGACCGAGGACAGGTCCTCGTCCTGGGCGCCTATTTGAAAATTGCCGTTTTCGTCTTCGAAGTCGGGGCCTTTCATGTTGCTGGTGTACTTGGCGCCGAGCAGCACGCCGTAGACATCCAGGGTGGTCTGCACTTCGCTCTGGTTGAACTGGCTTTCGCGTGGGTATTCGTATCGGGTGTAGAAAGTGTCGAGACTGATGTCGTCGGTGGCCTGCCAGTAGTAGCCGGCGTAGTACTCGATTTCCTGACGGGTGTTGGAGTCAAAGCCAAAGTCGACATTGGAGGTCCACACGCCGGCATACAGGCCGCTGACGTGGCTGAGCACGACATTCAATTGGCCGGCCGGGTCGCCCTGGGTTTGCGAGAGGCCGCTGGCACGGTAATCGCTGACGATAGTAGGGGTGATGTTGAGGCTGAACTGATCACTCAGTTCTATCGCCTGGGCGCTGCAAAGTGGCGCGAGCACGAGGCTGACAAGGGCGAGAGTGGGTAGCGCATTCATGCAAATTTCCCTGTTGTTGTGAGTATGTGGGCAGATTCGGACAAGGCTGTGCCGAGCCCCACGCAGAGCGTGGAGCTGGCTATTCAGACGGAGCGGGTGGGGTACCGCGGGTGAGTTGTTGTCAGGGCGCGGGGGCGTAGACCTGCTTGCCGGCGAAGAAGGTTTGCAGCACCTTGGTTTCGAACAGTTCTTCGTCGCTGACCTTGAAGACATCACGGTCGAGGACGATCAGGTCGGCCTGTTTGCCGGGTGCCAGGGAGCCGATCTGCTGCTCCAGTCGCAGGGCTTTGGCGGCGTTGAGGGTGTAGGCGTAGAACATGCTTTCGCGGTCGATGCTTTCCTTGGCATTCAGCACACCCATCGGGCCTTTGCGGGTACTGGCCTGGGCGATGGCGTTCCACGGATTGGGGCTGGACACCGGCCAGTCGCTGGCCCCGGCAATCAGGGCGCCGGCTTTATGCAGCGACTGCGCGGGGTACTGGTAACGGTAGGAAAAAGCGCTGATATAGGGTTTGACCAACTCCTCCGTGTAGGTCTCGGCGGTGGCCCAGAGCAGTTGCATGGAGGCGATCACGCCGAGCTGCTTGAAGCGTGGAAACTCCTTGGGGTTGACCAGTTGCAGGTGGCTGATGCTGTGCGCCATCGGCGCCGGATTGAGCTTGCGCGCATATTCAAAGCCATTCAAAGACTCACGCACCGCACGGTCGCCGACCGCATGCATGTGCACGATCCAGTCGCGCTGTTCCGCCGCCGCCACCAGCTCACCGAAGCGCGCCGGGTCGATCAGCAGTTCGCCATTTTTCAGGCTGTTCTTGAACGGATCGATCACTGCCGCGGTCTGCCCTGGAAACTCCATGACGCCGTCGGCAAAAATCTTGATGCCGGGGAACGTCAGGTTCGGCACGCCTTTGAACTGCTGCATGACCTTGTCGAGCACTTGCAGATCAGCCGGTTTGCTTTGCGGATGGGTGATCAGCAGGGCGGCGACGTGAGCGTTGAGTTCGCCGTCTTCCGCAAGCTTGCGGTAGAGCGGCAGTACGCCGTAGCTCTGCTCGGTCGGGCGCAACTCGAACAGCGAATCGCCGTTGCCGGCGTTGGCCGCCGCGTCCATCCAGGCGGTGACGCCGTATTGGTTGTTGACCTTCACCGCCTCGCGGGCGGCGTTCAGCATGACTTCTTCAGTGGGGCCGGGCAGCTGGCTGCGGACCCGATCCCAGCCGTTTTCAGCCAAATAGCCATTGGGCGTGAAGTCGGCTGCGTGGCCGATATAGTTGCGTTCTTTCTCCGACAGGCTTTTTACCAGCGCCGCGTCGATCTTCACGCGCTTGAGCATGGCGTTATTGGCCCAACCGGTATGGCCGTCGATGCCGTTCAGCACCACAGGTTGCTCGGCCCAGCGGCCCCGATTGAAGATCTTGCCGAGTTCACGGCTTTGCTCCCAATAGGCCGAGCTGACCCCGGCAATGCTGACCACGTCGGCCAGGCGCGCGTGACCGGCCCGATCCTCGGCCAGGATCCATTGCTCAAGGTCGGCCAGTGGCTTGACTTCGTCATACAGGTTGGAGCCCATGCTGGCCAAGGCGGCCATCACCGGATGGCTATGGC
>JBOICE010000441.1:0-19236 GCA_050739815.1 Pseudomonas sp.
GGAGGCGGCCACGGCCTGCCCGGCGCGACGCCCGGAAAACACGCAGTCGGCCAACGACAGGCCACTGATGTACAGATGTGAAGGAATGCCGATGGCCGTACGCCCGGCAGCGAATAAGCCGGGAATCGGCCGGCCGTTGCTGTCCAGCAGCGCGCCGCTGTCTTCATTGACCTTGAGCCCGCCCAGTGTCAGCGCCCCCAGCGGAAACGCCTTGTTGCCGACCGAAATATCGCAGGCGTAGAACGGCCCCTGATCGAGCACCTGGCGACTCTCGAGCGATTTGCCGAAGGCGTCCACCGCCTCGCCACGCGCCGCGGCGTTATAGGCCTGCAGCGAACTGCGCAACACATCGGCCCGCATCCCGGTGGTGTCGGCCAGTTGCTCCAGGCTTTGGCCCTTGCGTACTCCCAACAGCATCAAGACCAGAGCGGGCACGCTCTGGAACCACCAGTAACCGCCGAACAGTGCCTGCTTGATCGACTGTTTGCGCAGCCGCGCATCGAGCACCAGCCAAGCCTTACCGCCCTGCTCTTCGCACAGCGGCTGGCCAAGCGTCGCACCGTAGACCTCTTCGTTGACGAAGCGCTGGCCAAGGGTATTGACCACAATGCCCTTGGGCCAGCACAACGGCGGGTTGATAAAACGCCAGGCCGAGACGCGCTCCAGGCGATCGCTCACCGCCCCGGCGGTCAGCCCCAGGCGCAGGCCGCTGCCATCGCAACCGGTGGCGCCAACCTTGAAGTTGCGACGAAATTTCGGCGCATGCTCGGCGAGCATCTCGCGGTTGAAGATAAAGCCACCGGTGCTGAGGATCACCCCACGCTGGGCACGGACCAGCCGTGGCCTGGCGAAGTCGCGCTCGAGCTGGATGACCCGTCGCCGCAGGCTGTCACAGTAGCGCGGGGCGAAGTTCTGCAGGCGCTCGGCGCGCGCCGCCAGCCTGGCGTGCAACTGCGCCTGCCGACTGCCGGCCGGCAGGCACCAGAGTTCGGCGCCAAGCACCCGACCACCGGCGTCGAGCACCAGCCGCCGGGCCGCCGCTTGCAACTGGGTACGCACGCCGTTACGCAGGCAGGCGGCCTTGAGGTGCGCATACAGCACCGCGCCGCACTGGCCCTTGCCAACCGTGCGGTGACCACGTGGGGCTGGCGGCCGGCTGTCGGTGTGCGAAGGCACCAACTCGTTGCCCGAGTAGTAGAGGAAGTAGCCATCCGGAGGATAGGACGTCTTGCCACCCGGCGGCATGCTGTGGTCGTAAGGTACGCCGTGGCTTTCCAGCCAGGCCAGGTTGGCCACGCTGTTGGCGCAAAAGCGCTGCAGCGTCTCGTCACGAATCACGCCCTGGGTTTCGTGCCTTAGGTAGTCGAACATCGCCTCGGGCGTGTCAGTGAAGCCGGCCGCCTGCTGCTGCCGAGTACCACCTCCGGCGTAGACCACACCACCACTCCTGGCGCTGGCGCCGCCACCGGTGAAACGATCGGCCACCAGCACGTCGGCGCCATTGGCGCGGGCTTCGAGAGCGGCGCAGGCACCCGCCGCGCCCCAGCCGATCACCAGAACATCGCAACGCTCATCCCATTGCAGCGCGTCGGCGTCGGCAACCCGCAGCGCGGGCTGGATATCGGTGCAGGCAGTGCTGACTGGGGCTGGCATAGCGACTCCTTATGGGTTGCCGGCGATGTGATTGGCCGCGATGTAGCCGAAAGTCATGGCCGGACCAAGGGTGCCGCCGGCGCCCGGGTAGCTGGTGCCCATCACCGACGCCGAGCAGTTGCCGATGGCATACAGGCCGGGAATCGGTTGACCGTTTTCGCGCACCACCTGGGCGTGCTCGTTGGTCAACAGGCCGCCCTTGGTGCCGATATCGCCAGCGTCCAGGCGCATGGCGTAATACGGGCCCTTCTTCAAGGGCGCCAGGCACGGGTTGGGTTTGACATTGCTGTCGCCGTAGTAGCGGTCGAACACGTTGCCACCGCGACCGAACTCAACATCGATACCCGTGCGGGCGTATTCATTGACGCTCTGCACGGTGCTCTCCAGCCCGGTCGCATCGACACCGATCTGCCCGGCCAGCTCCGCCAGGCTGTCGGCCTTCCAATACAGGCTGTTGAGCCATTCCTTACGCAGGCGGCTGTCTGGCACCACCTGCGCCGGCATCAAGGGGCCCATGGCGTAGTGGAAGCGGAAATGCCCATCGAAGATCACCCAGGCCGGAATCGACTTGCCGCCGCTGCTCTGGTTGTCGCGGTACATGGCGTCGACGAACTCCAGGTACGGCGCGGCTTCGTTGACGAAGCGCCGACCCAGGCCGTTGACCACGATGGCTCCGGGGAAGGCACGCTCGGCAAATACCCCGCGCGGCTTCTCCTCGCCCGGCACGGCGATGGTTGGCGCCCACCAGGCCCAATCCATCAGTGCCGTCGCGGCGCCCAGCGCAGTGCCGGCCTCCAGCGCTGCACCGGTGTTGTTGCCCGGCGGCGTGGCGCTCCAGTCGCTACGGGTCGGCTGCGGCAAAAATTTCTCCCGCAACGCCTGATTCTGTTCGAAGCCGCCGGAGCCGAAAATCACCCCGCGGCGGGCATGGAGCTCCAGCTCCTGGCCGTCGCGCTGCACCCGCACGCCAGTGACTCGGCCCTGTTCGGTGAGCAATTCATGGAAATCGGTGTTCAGCCACAGCGGCACGTTGCGGTCCATCAAGGAGCGGCGCAGCGAGGCCACCAGCGAACTGCCCAGGGCGGCACGGCGGTCGCGCTTGCTCTTGCGCCGCCATTTGAAATCCAGCTTGTAGCGCGCCATCAAACCGAGAATCAGCAGGCGCCAGCCAAACTCGCGGGACATGGCCTTGTGCGCGTGCCGTGCGGTCCAGGCGATACGCCCCATCAACAGGGTCGAAGGCGACGGTTTGCGCAGGTTGTCCAGTTCATCGCCGAGCAGGCTGGTGTCGAACAGCTCGGGGTCCAGCGTGCGCCCGCCCGGCAGCGAACCCGGCAGATGCGGATAATAGTCCGGGTACTTTTCCGCCACGGCATAACGCACCCGGCTGTTGGCCTCGAGCGTGCGGATCATCTGTGGGGCGTTGTTCAGGTAGGCACGCAGGCGCACTTCGTCGCCGTGCTCGCCGGTGGCGGCCTTTAGGTATTGCAGGGCCAGTTCGAAACTGTCCTGGCCGCCCTTAGCGGCGAAATAGTGGTTATTGGGAATCCAGATACCGCCACCGGAAATTGCCGATGTACCGCCGTACTTGTCGCTTTTTTCGACAATCAGCACGGAAAGACCATTATCGGCGGCGAACAGCGCCGAGGTCATCGCACCTGCGCCGGAACCGACGACGATCACGTCGTAGCTGGTCTGAGACTGAACTTGAGTCGTCATTATTGTTATGCCATTAGCTGTGAGCAGCGAGTATCCGGCGCGCAGGCCGGGGGTTCAGGTACCGGGCCGACCGGGTTTCAAGCCGGCCTGGGCAACCGTCATACGTACGGATCCGGGTTGGGCAAGCCCAGTTGCACCGCACCGAGGCTGCGGCTGTACGCCATGTAGTTGTTAGCGATGTGCCCGCGCGCCTGGTGCAAGTCGCGGAACAGACGGGCTACCGGGTTGGTGTTGTAAAGACCGGAAGCGGCCATGCAGCGCAGCAGTTCGTTGACCTTCTCGGCACAGACGTTGGTCACGTAGGACGACTGGTAGCGATACAGCAGACGGGTTTCCACATCCGGATACTCCCCAGCCTTGGCCAGCTCGAGCAGGTGAGCGTAGTTGCGATCAAGCACCAGCTTGAGGCTGTCGACGGTGATCGTCGCCTCCGCCACCGTGCTTTGCGCCACAGGATCTTCGGCGGTCTTGGCGCCATGCTTGCCGATGTGCTGGGCCGCGTTGGCGCGGAACTCGTTGATCGCCCCCTGCAGCGCGCCGATGGCCGAAGAGGACACCGCACGGGAAAACACCTGGGCGAACGGAATGGCGTAGATCGGGTTGGCGTTGAGCAGGCGCCCCGGCGTCGCCTCGAGGGTGCAATTGTTGGTGCGTTGCACGCGGTGCGCCGGGACGAACACATCCTCGACCACGATATCGTGGCTCCCGGTGCCGCGCAGGCCCAGCACGTCCCAGTTGTGCTCGATGCGGTAGTCGCTGCGTGGAACCAGGAAAGTGCCGTGCTCGGCTGGCTGCTCGCCTTCGGGCGGAATGATGCCGCCCAGGAAGCACCATTGGCAGTGCTCGCTACCGCTGGAGAAACCCCAGCGACCGCTGATGCGGTAGCCACCTTCCACCGGCGTGACCCTGGCCACTGGCATATAGGTGGAGGAGATCAGCGTCGTGTGGTCCTGCCCCCAGACATCGCGCTGCGCCTCGACCGGGTAACGCGCCAGCTGCCACGGGTGTACACCCATTACGCCGTAGATCCAGGCGGTGGACATGCACCCCTCGGCGAGGATCATCTGGATTTCGAAGAAGGTCCGCGGATCGACTTCGTAGCCGCCAAATGCCCGCGGCTGCAAGGCGCGCAACAGGCCCGCCTCTTGCAGTTCAGCAATGGTCTCGTCGGGCACCTTGAATTCGCGATCGGCTTGCGCCGTGCGGCTCTTGAGCGCCGGCACCATGCGCCGCGCCCGTTCAATCAGTTCGATTTCTTCCCCTGTCTTTTCTCGCATGCTGTCCATCTTTCAGCTCTCCTCATCTCGTTGCGCGGTTGCGCTGGCCATGACTAATAATCGGACTCGGTGGCTTATCGTTCATCGTCAAAGCGGACTAGATAGAAACACAGAGAACAGGGGCGCCATCCCTGGCGCCTCGTCCTTACAACACGGCGCGCTTGGCCGCCCAGGGACGCGCCTGCTCCAGCTGCCCGGCCAGACGCAGCAGCAGGTCTTCGGCACCGATTCGCGCGGTAAACATCATGCCGACCGGCAGGCCGTTTTCGCTCCAGCCGAGCGGTAGCGAGATCGCCGGCTGGCCGCTGACGTTGGCCAATACGGTGAAGGCGGCGCTACCCATGGCCTTCTGCGCGTAACTTTCATAGGGCTGATTGAGGGCAAGCTGGCCCAGCTCCGGGGTCAGGTTGGCGGTGACCGGCGAGAGGATCACGTCGTAGCGCTCGAACTGTTGCTCCATGGTCGCGCTGATGGCTTCGAACGATTGCCGGGCGCGGTACAAGTTCTCGCCGGTGACGGTTGCCGCCCGACTCAGTACCACCCGGGTGACGACTTCCAGCTCATCGGGCCGCAGAGACCGGCCGAGTACCTGCTCGCGATCATGCACCATGGTCAGCATCGCGGTCCCACTGGTCGCACCATGGGCGCCGAACAACTGCCGCGGATCGATCGACAAACGGAGTTCCTCAACCTCGTGCCCGAGGCTGAGCAACTGCTTCACGGTCTCATCCAGCACCTTGACGATGGCCGGATCCAGCGGCGCGCCGGTCAGCGACTCACGGACCAGGGCCACGCGCAGGCGCCCAGGTTCACGCCCCAACTCATCGACATAAGGGCGCGCCAACGGCTGCGCCCAATATGGGCTGCCCTGCTCATGGCCCTGGCCGACGTCGAGAAACAGCGCCGTGTCACGCACGCTGCGCGACACCACGTTACCGACGCTGGCGCCGAACCATCCCTCGAAGCGCCCGGGGCCGCTGGGGATGCGGTAACGGCTCGGTTTCAGCCCAACCAGCCCGCAATAGGACGCCGGAATCCGGATCGAGCCGCCGCCGTCGGTGGCATGGGCCACCGGCACGATGCCCGCCGCCACGGCCGAGGCCGCGCCACCGGAGGAACCGCCGGCACTCATCGCCAGGTTCCAGGGGTTGCGGGTCTGCCCCCAGAGCTGCGACTCGGTGGTGGTGGTCAGGCCGAACTCGGGGCTGGCCGTCTTGCCGAAGGAAACTGCGCCGGCCGCCTCGTAACGGGCGATCAGAGTGCTGGTGAACTTCGCGGGTGGCGCATCCTTGAACAGCCGGCTGCCATTGCTGGTGACCGTGCCGGTCAAATAGGTGTTGAGGTCCTTGAGCAGAATCGGCACACCGGCCAATGTGCCCTTGGCCGCAGTCCCTGCGCTGCGGCGCGCCAGCAACAAGGCCTGGGCATAGTCGTCATGGCGCATATTCACCGCATTGACCTTCGGATTGACCGCATCGCAGCGCGCCATGGCCGCCGCCAGCAAATCCTCGGCACCGAACTGGCCGGCTTGCAGCCCCTTGGCCATGGCCCAGGCGTCGAGTTCCAGATAGTCGCTGGCCGAAAGCCCGACGCTGGCCTTGGCATCGGCAAAGCGCCCAAGCAATCCGACCCCGATCGCCACTGCGCCGGCCTTGAGCACCTGGCGGCGCGGCCAGCCAGTCTGCGTCGCAGATTCAGACGAGACTGCAGCGATATCGTCGGCTGTTGGCAAAACACTCTTGTCCATGGTCTGAACTCCGCTTCTTGTGTGATTGTTAGAGGAACAAACTGATTCGGCCCGTGCCGAAATCCACTTAAATGTCAATTAAATTAATTGATTACCAAGAGATTACGCGCTCACCCCGAGCTATCCCCGACGCCGATATTGAAGCGCTCAGAAAGCTGTTTCAGGCTCTCAGCCAAGTGTTCCAGGTCAACCGCAGCCGCCGCGCTACGGCTGGCATTGGTCGACAATTCGCCTGTGCCCGTCGATACCCCCTCGACCCGCTGAGCGATCTCACGGGTCGCCTCCACCTGGGCCTTGAGCACCGCGCCGATATCGTCCACCGCGCGGATCACCTGTTCGGTGCCCGTACGGATGTGCGCGATCGAAGCGCCGGCCTTGTGCGCCAGGTTGGCACCGCCCTGCACCCGCGTGACCGCCCGCTCCATACCGACCACCACCTCACGGGTGCCTTCCTGGATCCGCGTCACGGTCGAACTGATCTCGGCAATCGAACTGGCGGTACGCTGCGCCAACAGGCGCACCTCGTCAGCCACCACAGCGAATCCACGGCCCTGCTCGCCGGCGCGCGCCGCCTCGATGGCGGCATTCAAGGCCAACAAATTGGTCTGCTCGGCCACCGCCTTGATGACATTCAGCACGCCGGTGATTTCCCCGGAGAATGCCTCCAGCTCGCGGACATGCTGCGCCGTGTCGGTGACCACCGCGGCGATGCCGTGCATCTCTTCGGCCATGTCGCTGATGAAGCCCGCGCTCTCGCCGGATCGACCGGCGGATTCCTGGGTGATTCGTCGCGAGGCACCCGCATGGTTCTCTACCTCATTGATGGACACCGACAATTGCTCCACCGCACTGGAAATGCCGCACACCGCCTCGGCCTGCTCCTGCGCTGCCGTCGAGGCGTGCTCAGCCGTCCCTGCCAGCTGCCGCGCCTCGACACTCAGGCGCTGCACCTGCTGCCGCATCTCGGCGATCAACCCATGCAGGCTGTCCCGCATCAAGGCGATATCCGCCAGCATGCGCCCGAACTCATCGTTCCCCGTCGTCGCGACCTTGCTCGACAGGTCGCCACGGGCGATCGCCCGCACGTTGTCGGAGGCGATGGCGAAGGCCATCTTCAGGCGCCGCAAGGTGGAATACGCCGTCACGCTGCCGGCCAGCGCGCCGAACACCGCCAGCATCAGGTACACCGCCACCGTCAGGCGGTAACGCTGCTGCGCGGACTGGTAGGCGCGCGCGATACCGTCTTCCTGGAATGCCCGCAGCTTGGTCAGGGCATTGCTGGCTGCCTCGCCCTCGGGTTCGCCCACCCGCAGGAAGGACAACACACTGCTCATGCGATAGTCGGCGACGCGCATGGCCTCCACCACAATCTCCAACTCGCCGAGCCAGGCGGCATAGTGGCTGCTGAAGGCGTCCGCCGCCTGCTTCTCCTCGTTGGCCAGTTGGCGCTGCAAGTACAGCTCCCAGAGGCGGGCGATTTCGCCATTATTGGCGTCGATGATGTCCAGGATGGCATCCACCGGACGGTCGTGAGCCACCACCAGGGGGCCCTCCGGATCGTGCTGAAAGGCCAGCAACGCCAGGCGACGGTTATCGTCCAAACGCTTTTGGATGTCGCCGAAGCTAAGCAACGCAGCCAGGTGCTCGTCGTGAACCGTTCTCAGATTGTCGCGCGCCAGCTGCAGGCCGTACCAGCCGAAACCGACCGCGGCGAAGAACAGCAGACTGGCAAGCAGTGCCCAAAACCACAGGCGCTGGGCAATGGTGATCGTCTTGAACATAGGTGTGGTTCCGTGGCACAGGTAAGCACGCGAATGCCCTGGCGCCGGGACGTGCCAGGGCCGCTATAGCCTGAAGCCTGGTTAGTCCGGGGTGACCTGAGCCGCCATCGCCGCCAGGAAGTGCTCGCCATAGGGCGGCAACACGCCCCACTCGCGACGCGGATCATGGGCCGGAGCCTTGAACACGGTACGCAGGTGACTGAACTCGATGAAACCTTCGCGGCCGTGGTAATGCCCCATGCCAGAGGCGCCGACACCGCCGAACGGCGCATCCTGCATGGCCGCGTGCATCATCACGTCGTTGAGGGTGACGCCGCCCGAGAGGGTATGTTCCAGCACCTGCTGCTGCTCCTCGGCGTCCTCGCCGAAGTAATACAGGGCCAGCGGACGCGGCCGGGCATTGATGTCGGCTAGCACGTGGTCGATCTCGTCATAGGGCAACAGCACCATCGCCGGGCCGAAGATTTCTTCCTGCATGATCTGGCTGTCACGCGGCGGATCGATCACCACCCGCAGGGGCCGACGACGATCCTCGGGGTCAGCGGCCAGCGTTTCCGGAAGGCTCAGGATGCGTGCGCCGCCCGCGTGCGCCTGTTGCAGATAGCCTTCGACCCGCGCCAGATGCCGGGCGTTGACCACCGCGACCACGTCGGGGTTGCCGGCCACCGTGGGGAAGAGTTCGCCGTAGGCGTTACCCAGGGCGCTGAGGAAATCTTCCAGCTGTTCGCGCGGCACATAGACCAGATCCGGATTGATGCAGATCTGCCCACCATTGGCGGCCTTGGCGGCCGCGATGCGGAAGGCGGCCTTGGCCAGGTCGGCGCTGCGCGCGACGATAACCGGCGACTTGCCGCCCAACTCCAGGGTCAGCGGCACCAGATTTTCGGCGGCGTTACGCATCACCGACCTGGCCACTGCGGTGCTGCCGGTAAAGACCAGATGGTCGAACGGCTGCGCCGTAAAGGCCTGGGCCAGGTCCGCCGCGCCGGTGACTACGCCGACTTCCAGCGGATCGACGAGCTCGGTGAACACGTCCGCCACTAGCTGGGCGGTACGAGGCACCACCTCGGAAGGCTTAAGAATCGCCCGGTTGCCGGCCGCCAGGGCATAGGCCAAGGGGCTGAGTAGGGTGAACAGCGGCGCATTCCAGGTGCCGATGATGCCGACCGTGCCTTTCGGCTGATACATCACCCAGGCCTCGGCGCCTAGCTGATCGTAAGGAGTGAAAACTTGCCGCGGCTCGTCCTGCATCCAGCCTTCAAGATGGTCGCGCGCATGCTTGAGCGACGCCAGCGAGCCCAGCACATCGTTCATCAGCGAGAAGCCTGGGGGCCGCCCGCCAAAGTCGGCATCCATCGCTTCGGCCAAGGCTTTGTGGTGCTGTACGAGCAGGTCGATCACCCGCTGGATGCGCGCCCGCCGCTCGGCGGCACTGACCGCGCCTGCCGTGATGAAGGCCGCCTTCTGCTCGGACAACAGGGCCGACAGCCCCTCGACGGATGAAATTGCGCAACTCATTCGTGCCTCCTGAAATGTGCATGGGCCAGCTACACAGTCTCTGCCCACCATGGCCAAGGACCGACGGCACCCCGAGGTGAAACTAATCCGATACGCCTGAGCGTTGCCTCGTCCGATCGGACGAGTGGCCATCAAAAACGTTAGTCCATTAAGACGATGCCGCGCGCCCTTGACCCAGGAATACTGCCAACACGCAAATCCAATCCATGAGGCCAATCATGGCAGTGCAAACCAGTTTCGATCCCCAAGCATTTCGCGCCGCGCTCGGCACCTTTACCACCGGGGTGACCATTATCACCTCACAGGCCGCAGACGGCTCTCCCGTCGGCATCACCGCCAACAGCTTCAACTCGGTGTCGCTCAACCCGCCGCTGGTGCTCTGGAGCCTGGCCAAGAACGCCCGCAGCCTGCCGGTGTTCAGCACCAGCAAGCACTGGAATGTGCACGTATTGTCGACTGAACAGGAAACCCTGTCCGGGCGCTTCGCCAAGCAGGGTGAGGACAAGTTCGCCGAAGTCGAACTCGACGTGGGAATCAGCGAGGTGCCTTTATTGCAGGATTGTACGGCGCGTTTCCAGTGCCGCACGGCCTTCCAGTATGAGGGCGGCGACCATGTGATCTTCGTCGGCGAAGTGCTCGCATTCGATCATAGCGATCGCGCGCCGCTGGCCTTCCAGAGCGGCCAATACGCCTTGGCCACGCGCAAACCGAGAAGTGAACTGCGCCTAGCCACCACCCCGCCGCCGCCCGAATGCAGCTACACCGAGGACTTGCTCGGCTATCTGCTCGGTCGCGCGCACTACCAGATGCTCAATGCCCTGCGACGCCTGCTGACAAACCAGCAGTTGGACGAGCACGCCTTCTTTATTCTCTCGGTGCTGTGCATCCGCAACAACCTGACCATCGAGGAGCTCAACACCTTCGTCGAGTACACCGGCCATGTCGTGAGCCTGGCGAGCATGCGCTTCCTCGAAGGGCAAAAGCTGGTAGCCCGTGAAGTCAATGGCGAGCAGGTGCGTTATGTGTTGACCGCTGATGGCCGCGAGACTTCGTTGCAGGAACTGGCCCTGGCCAAAGCGGTGGAGGAAGACATCTCCGCCAAGCTCGGTGCCGGCGACGCACAGGCGCTCAAGGTCTTGCTCAAACGCCTGATCGCCGCCTCCGACCCGGGCCTGCCGGACCTCTGGGCGCCACGCTAAGCGGCGCACACTGATCATCAACCACTCGAACAACAAGGACAGCCATGAGCATTCTGCAACGCTTCAACCTGACCGGCAGCGTGGCCATCGTTACCGGCAGCGGCCGAGGTATTGGCCGCGCCATTGCGCTCGCCTATGCCGAGGCCGGCGCTGATGTGGTCTGCGCAGCCCGCTCCCTGGCGGATGTCGAAGCGGTGGCCGAAGAAGTCCGCGGCTTGGGGCGGCGCGCCCTGGCACTGAGTTGCGACGTGACCGACGGCGAACAACGCCAGGCCCTGGTCAGCAACGCCCGCGAACAGCTCGGGCGGATCACCCACCTGGTCAACAACGCCGGCGGCAGCGGCCCCAACGATCCCCTGAAGATGAGCCCGGAAGAGTTCGAGCGAGTGATGAGCTTCAACGTCACCTCGGCCTATGCCCTGTGCCAACTCTGCGTGCCGCTGATGCGTGAGGCCGGCAACGGCAACATCATCAATATCACCTCGGTGGCCGCGCGCTACGCTCAGCGCCACTTCAGCGCCTATGGCACGGCCAAGGCGGCACTGACCCACCTGACGCGCCTGTTGGCACAGGAGTTCGCCCCACAGATCCGCGTCAACGCGATTTCGCCCGGCCCGATCCTCACCGACGCGCTGACCAAAGTGATGCCCGATGCCATGCGCGTCACCATGGAAACCAACACCCCGCTCAAATGCCTTGGCGTGCCGGAAGACATCGCTGCGGCCGCGCTGTACCTGGCCGCGCCCGCTTCGGGCTGGGTCACCGGCAAGATCATTGAGGTCGATGGCGGCGCCGATTCCAGCGTCTGGCCCAGCTGACCCGCTTTTTGCCGGGTTCGCCTGCGGGCGGCTCGGCGTTTTATTCACTCCCCGCAGAGCGACCCCTCTATGGATGCACACCTGATTGAAGCCCTCGGCGACGAACTCTTCCGCGCCCTGAGCGAACGCCGCAGCCTGACACCGCTGACCAGCCGTTACCCGGCCATCAGCCTGGACGATGCCTACCGCATTTCCCTGCGCTTCCTGCAGCGCCGCGAAGCTCTGGGCGAACGCGTGATCGGCAAGAAAATCGGCGTCACCAGCCGCGCGGTGCAAGAAATGCTCGACGTGCATCAACCGGACTTCGGCTTCCTCACCGACCGCATGCAAGTCGCCGATGGCAGCGACGTCAGCTTTGCCACCTACAACCTGGTACAGCCCCGTGCCGAAGGCGAGATCGCCTTTATTCTCGGCGAAGACCTGCACGGCCCAGGCATCACCGCCGACGACGTGCTGGCCGCCAGCCAATGGGTGCTGCCGTGCTTTGAGATCGTCGACTCACGCATCGAGAACTGGCAGATCCGCATCCAGGACACAGTCGCCGATAACGCCTCCTGCGGCGTCTTCGCCCTCGGCCAGCAGCGGATCAACCCGCGGGAGCTGGACCTGGCCAAGGTCGAGTTGCAGGTGCTGAAGAACGGCCAACCGGCCGGCAGCGGCCTGGGTTCGGCGGTACAAGGCCATCCCTGCGCCGCGGTGGCCTGGCTGGCCAATACCCTCGGCGAGTTCGGCATCCCATTCCGCAAGGGCGAAATCATTCTGTCCGGAGCCCTGGCGCCCTTGGTACCGGTCGTCCCCGGCGACGAAATCAGCCTGACCCTGAGCGGCCTGGGCGACTCCCGTTTGCGCTTCGTGCCTTGAACCGCCGGCTTACCTTCCTCTGATCGAGAGCAATGTCATGAGCAAAAAGATCAAATGCGCCCTGATCGGGCCCGGCAATATCGGCACCGATCTGCTCTACAAACTCATGCGCAGCGACGTGCTGGAGCCGCTCTGGATGGTCGGCATCGACACCACCTCCGAAGGCCTGGCCCGCGCCCGTGAACTGGGCCTGAAGACCACCAGCGACGGTGTCGACGGCCTGCTGCCACACGTGCTCGAAGACGGCATCCAGATCGCCTTCGACGCCACTTCGGCCTATGTCCACGCCGAGAACAGCCGCAAGCTCAATGAGCTCGGCGTGCTGATGATCGACCTCACCCCGGCGGCCATCGGCCCCTACTGCGTGCCGCCGGTCAACCTCAAGCAGAACCTCAGCCTCGGCGTGATGAACGTCAACATGGTCACCTGCGGCGGCCAGGCCACCATTCCGCTGGTGGCTGCCGTCTCCAGCGTGCAGCCGGTGGCCTATGCCGAGATCATCGCCACCGCCGCCTCCAAGTCGGTCGGCCCAGGCACGCGCAAGAACATCGACGAGTTCACCCGCACCACTGCGGCGGCAGTCGAAAAAGTCGGCGGGGCGAAAAAGGGCAAGGCAATCATCATCATCAACCCGGCCGAGCCGCCGTTGATCATGCGTGACACCGTGCATTGCCTGACCGAGTCCGAGCCGGACCAAGCCGCCATCAGCGCCTCCATCATGGCGATGATCGAACAGGTGCAGAAGTACGTGCCCGGCTACAAGCTGGTCAACGGCCCGGTGTTCGACGGCAACCGCGTGTCGATCTTCATGGAGGTCGAAGGCCTCGGTGACTACCTGCCGAAGTACGCCGGCAACCTCGACATCATGACCGCCGCCGCCGCGCGCACGGCCGAGATGTTCGCCGAGGAGATCCTCAAGGGCGAACTGACGCTCAGCGCCAGCGCCCCACAATCCGTCATCGCCTAAGGAACACCCCATGGATCTTCACGGTAAGAAAATCACCGTCCACGACATGTGCCTGCGCGACGGCATGCACCCCAAGCGCCACCAGATCAGCCTGCAGCAGATGAAAGACATCGCCTGCGGCCTGGACGCCGCCGGCGTGCCGCTGATCGAAGTGACCCACGGCGACGGCCTGGGCGGCAGCTCGCTGAACTACGGTTTCCCCGCGCACACCGACGAGCAATATTTGTCGGCGGTGATCCCGCTGATGAAGCAGGCCAAGGTCTCGGCCCTGCTGCTACCGGGCATCGGCACCGTCGATCACCTGCAGATGGCGCATGAGCTGGGCGTCAACACCATCCGTGTCGCCACCCACTGCACCGAAGCGGATGTCTCCGAGCAGCACATCTCCTACGCGCGCAAGCTGGGCATGGACACCGTCGGCTTCCTGATGATGGCCCATATGAACAGCCCGCAAGGCCTGGTCACCCAGGGCAAGCTGATGGAGAGCTACGGCGCCAACTGCATCTACATCACCGACTCGGCCGGCTACCTGCTGCCCCATGACGTCACGGCGCGGGTCGCGGCCCTGCGTCAAGTGCTCAAGCCCGAGACCGAGATCGGCTTCCATGGCCACCACAACTTGGCGATGGGCGTCTCCAACTCCATCGCCGCCATCGCCGCTGGGGCCACGCGCATCGATGCCGCCTGTGCGGGGCTGGGCGCTGGTGCCGGCAATACGCCGATGGAAATCCTGGTGGCGGTCTGCGACCGCATGGGCATCGAAACCGGCGTCAGCGTATTCGGCATCCAGGATGTCGCCGAAGACCTGGTGGTGCCAATCATGGACTTCCCGATCCGCAGCGACCGCGACGCCCTGACCATGGGCTATGCCGGGGTCTACGGCTCGTTCCTGCTGTTCGCCAAACGCGCGGAGAAGAAGTACGGCGTGTCGGCGCGGGAAATCCTCGTCGAGATGGGCCGCCGCGGCATGGTCGGCGGTCAGGAAGACATGATCGAAGACACCGCGATGACCCTGGCCAAACAACGCGCTAACGCCTAAAAGTCGCGCCCGGTTCGAGCCCTCTCGGCCCGGGCGCCAAGGAATTCCCTATGCCCAGCGCTCAATCCGCAACCATCGGCTGGCGCAGCCACGGCTTGCTGTGCCTGCTGGCCATTGTCTTCGCCGACAACTTCGTCGGGCGACAGATCCTCTCGGTCATGATCGAGCCGATCAAGCTCGAGTTCGGCGTCAGCGACACGGCGATGGGTTTAATTTCCGGACCGGCCTTCGCCGCGGTATTCGCCGTGCTCGGCCTGCCGGCCGGACGCCTGGCCGATCACATGCCACGCACTCGACTGCTGGCCATGTCCTGCCTGTTGTGGGCGCTGGCGACCATGGCGTGCGGCCTGGCCGGCAGTTTTCTGGTGCTGGCCATCGCTCGCATGGCCGTGGCGGTGAGCGAATCGCCGACCACTTCGGCGTCGATGTCGATCATCGCCGACCTCTACCCCCCCCATCGACGCTCGTTCGCCATCAGCTGCTTCACCGCGGCGCCGACCTTTTCCGCCATCATCGGCCTGAGCGTCGGTGCCTGGGTGGTCGGCAACTATGGCTGGCGCGCGGCATTTATCGCCATCGGCCTACCCGCGCTGCTGTTTTCCAGCCTGCTTGCGTTCGTTGCCCGCGACCCCGCACGTGGCCGTTGGGATTTGGCCAACGCTCATGCGGCGCAACCGCTGCAAAGCCTGGCCAGTGAAGCGGGCAAACTCTGGGCCCTGCCCGCCTACCGCTGCCTGATCCTCGCCTGCGGCCTGAGCACCCTGTGCTCCTACGCCATCGGCATGTGGAACACCAGCTTTCTGGTGCGCTCCCACGATCTGTCGCTGCAGCACGCGGGGTTGCTGGCCGGGGTGATTTGCGGCACCGCCGCCGGCATCGGCGGACTGTTCAGTGGCTGGCTGAGCGACCGACTGACGCGACGTAACCCGCACTGGCAGATCGGTATTCCAGTGATCGGCCACCTGACCGCCATGGCGGCACTGACCACTTACCTGCTGTGGCCGAGTGCGCTGCTGATGCAGATCGGTAGCGTGCCGGTACCCACCGCCATGCTCTGGTGCGCGCTGTACAGCTTTTTCGTCGTGTGGTGGGTGGCACCTTCGTTCAACCTGGTGACCCAACTGGTGCCGGCGAACCGACGCGGCACCGCCATGGCCCTGCAAACCATCGTTAGCACCCTACTCGGTGTGGGCGTCGGCCCTTTTCTCGCCGGTTTATTCAGCGATGTCCTACAACCGCTCTTTGCCCAAGAGTCGCTGCGCTACGCGCTATTGCTGGTCAGCCTGCCAATGGTCGGCTCGGTCTACCTGCTGTTTCGCACCTACGAGCTGACGCGTGGTGAGTTACGCAGCCTTTCTGCTTAGGGAACCTGCATGGACGCCTCCCCGAAATTCAATCGGTAATCATGCCGGCGTGCAGGTTGGAGCAGTCTTATTTACGGCCTGTTTGTGCAGGCCGACAAGCCCTGCTGGCCCTGATGGAAAGTGTCCAACCAGATAGGAAAATGCGTACATGAACCACGCGCGTTCGTCTCAACAGTCGCCGACTATTCATGATCGGGTGCGCCAGACTGCACTAGAGCTCTTCAGCACGTACGGATACCAGTCCACCAGCCTGCGCGATCTGGCGAACCACCTGGGCGTGCAACCCGGTTCGATCTACAACCACATCTAGAGCAAGCAAAGCCTGCTGTTCGAGCTGATGGAGGAAGCACTCGACGACTTGCTGGCTGAAACGCGGCTCAGCCTAAAACGAGGGAGCACTCCACACGCGCAGCTGCGGCTTTTCATCCATACATTCGTTGCCTTCCAATCCCGAGAACGACGGAGATTGGCCCTACTGGAACGCGAAACCATCAACCTGTCAGGGGAACAACGGCAGCGAATTGCATCGCTACGCAACGAGTACGCCCACTGCCTCGGCTCGATCATTACCCCAGAACTGGCTGGCAGCTGGCTTCCCGGCAGCACGATGCAGGTGCTCACCAACGCAGTGATCGGCATGCTTCAGAGCCTGCCTCTCTGGAATGAGGGAGAGGCCGCATTACCCTTCCAGGAAGTCGAGGACCAGCTCACCCGCATAATCGCCGGCGCCATCACCGCGGCCAAACGCTGACTCGCAAGCTGCTGGAGTGGGCATTATCCACCTTAAGTCAGTGTCCACTCAGCCCGGGACAGACCATGGTGCCAACGACCTAGTCCGCCACGCGCAATCTGGGTCCCAGGTCATTTCCGTCCATTCGATGCTGGTCTGCGTCCTCATTACACCTTCACTCCTATCGGGCGTCGATGTTAGCGAGAAGCTGGCAGCTGCATCAAAGTGCCGGCATTTGATTCAAGGGCGGGTTTGGCCGCCAGGCCGCCAAAGGAGATGGCCGGGTCGATGTAGCGCATAGCTGACTTGATGTCCTTCCAGCCCACGTAGGTCATCAGCGCCTTGATATCCCAGCCATTGGCCGTGGCCCAGGTGGCGAAACCGCGCCGCAGCGAATGGCTGGTGTACGCCTCGGCCGGAACGCCGGCCCGCTGGAGAATCTGGCGCAGCAGGTTGATCAGGCTGCCCGGATTCAACGCGTCTTCATTCAAGTGGCCCCAGCGGTCCAATCGGCGGAACACGGCGCCCCGGACGATCCCCGCCGCACTGATCCAGTCCAGGTAGGCCTGCACTGGACAGAGGTGCTTCAACGCCGGCGCGTAGTGGGTGGTGCCGCGATTGTCCCGGTCGCCCTTGCTCCAGGGCAGGAACAGCGTCATGCCGGCACCGGCTTCGGCCTGGATGTGTTCCACCTGCAGGCGGCACAGTTCATCGCTACGAAAACCGCGCCAGAACCCGATCAGGAGTAGCGCGGTATCACGCCGGCAGCGCAGATAGTCCGCCAATTCACTGGCTTGGTACGTACGAGCCGCTTCCTGCTCCAACCAGAGGATCGCCTGCTCCAGGTGCAGCAATTGCAGCGGCGCCGCCTGCTTGGCCTGGGCCGGGTGCAAAGTGCGGATGCCTTTGAGGACCTGACGCACCGTTGGTGTCTTGGTCGGGTCGGGAAAGCCCTGGCTGACGTGCCATTGGGCCAGGGCGGCGAGGCGTTCCTTGAGTGTGTTGAGGCTCAGGCTGTCAGCGTAGTCCACTAGGTAGCGAACGATGCTGTCGCTGGTGGCCGGCAGGAAGCCGCGCCAGGTCAACTCGAAGTGCTCGACGGCGGACTGGTAACTGCGCCGGGTGTTCTCCCGTGTACCAGCTTGGAGGTATCGCTCTACGTCCTTCATCGCCAATCCACGCTTGTTTCGTACCGGAAAGCGAGTCATCCACGACCGAATCCGGTTTTCTTATCGAATAACCCTCCATTGTTTTATCAGAAAATAAGCCAATTATTCGGCTTTACTTAGAACTTATCCGTAAATAATATTAACCGTTAGCGGCACTTTCCTAAACGCGATGATGGCGGCGGCCAGATGGTTCAGCGCCAGGAAGCTGCGTTCCAGCTTCTCGTATCGCACCAGCAATTTACGGAAACGATTGAACCAACTGTGCGCGACTTCAACCACCCATCGACGGGCTTTCTTGGTGGGGTCGCGTTCCAGTTCGGCAGCTTCTTGCCCGCGCCCCTTTACGTGAGGAATGTAGCCGTGCTCTTCGATGACGCGTAACGCCGGCGCACCAGTGTATCCAGCGTCTGCACACAGATGCTTGCTTCGACGCATGGGCGGCTGAGGTCTTTTGACCATGATTGCTGACAGTACGGCTTCCAGCTGCGAAACGTCATGCCGATTGGCGCCGGTGACGATGAATGACAAGGGGACGCCACGCCCGTCCACCAGCAGATGACGCTTGCTGCCATTTTTTTCCCCGATCGGTCGGGTTGGGACCGACCGCCTCTTGTGCCAGTGGCGCTTTCATCATCGCGCCATCAATACTTTGCCATCGCCAGGCGATCCCTTCGAGATCGTCATATTCGGCAAGGCCTGCCTTCCATAGCGCCTCAAAAAAGCCAGCCTTCTCCCATTCCAAAAAGCGTGCGTGAATCGCGCTGGCACTACCAAAACGTTCTGCAGGTAATGCTTTCCACTGACACCCCGTTCTCAGCACATACACAATGCCTTCGAACACCAGTCGCGCATCCTTGGGCTTGCGCCCGCCACCAGCCCTGCGCACTTAGGCTTTCTCATCCGAACGCTGCCGTGCCGGTATCAACGCCTCGGCACGCTTCCAGAAATCATCCGTCACTTCCCAGGATTTCGCCTTCATCCTTATTGCTCCCTGCGCGCCACTTGCGCAGGAGATATTTTATCAATTATTTACGGATAAGTTCTTAGTGTAAATTTAGTATGTAAATACATGGTATGTACAACACTACGAAATCGTAGGAGCAGATCATGGCCCGTGGCGGGATCAACAAGGCAGTAGTGCAGAAGGCGCGGCAGGCGATTCTGGCGCGCGGCGAGCACCCCAGCATCGACGCGGTGCGGGTGGAACTGGGCAATACCGGCTCGAAGACCACCATTCACCGCTACCTGAAAGAGCTGGAAGCCGCCGAGCTCGGCCGCGGGGCGGTGCCGCTTTCCCTTAGCGAGCAACTCGCCAACCTAGTGAGCCAGCTGGCCGACCAGCTCCAGGAAGAGGCGCAAGCCGCCGTCGCCGGCGAGCGTGAGCAGTTGGGACG
>JBOICE010000442.1:0-8115 GCA_050739815.1 Pseudomonas sp.
CCCATGGGGATGTAGCCGGAGGTCAGGCCCTTGGCGATGGTCATCAGGTCCGGGGCGTTACCGTAGTAGTCGCTGCCGAACCATTCGCCGGTGCGGCCAAAGCCACAGATCACTTCGTCGGCGACGAACAGGATGTCGTACTTGGCGAGGATCTCGCGGACCTTCGGCCAGTAGCTGTCGGGCGGAATGATCACACCGCCGGCGCCCTGGATCGGCTCGGCAATAAAGGCGGCGATCTGGTCTTCGCCGACTTCGAGAATTTTCTTTTCCAGCTGTTCGGCCGCCCAGACCCCGAACTCGTCCGGCGTCATGTCGCCGCCTTCGCCGAACCAGTACGGCTGTGGGATGTGCACGATGCCGGGTATCAGGCCGCCCTGATCGTGCATGCCTTGCATGCCCCCCAGGCTGGCGCCGGCCACGGTCGAGCCGTGATAACCGTTGATGCGGCCGATGATGACTTTCTTCTGCGGCTGGCCTTTGATCGCCCAGTAATGGCGCACCATGCGCAGCATGGTGTCGTTGCCTTCCGAGCCGGAACCGGTGAAGAACACGTGGTTCATGCCCGGCGGTGCGATATCGGCAAGCGCCTTGGCCAACTCCAGCACCGGCGGGTGCGCGGTCATGAAGAAGGTGTTGTAGAACGGCAGCTGTTTCATCTGCTGGCTGGCGGCCTGCACCAACTCGTCGCGACCATAACCGATCGCCACGCACCAGAGCCCGGCCATGCCGTCGAGGATCTTGTTGCCCTCGCTGTCCCAGATATAGACGCCCTCGGCCTTGGTAATAATCCGCGGGCCCTTTTCCTTCAGCTGTTTGTAGTCGCTGAAGGGCGCGAGGTGGTGATCGTTGCTGAGCGCCTGCCACTCGAGCGTCTGCGGGTTAGTCACTTGGCTGTTCATATCTAGACCTCGTTAAAACAGGTTCGGCAGTGCCGAACCTGGCATCGTGCGTAAGGGCGAACTCAATCGCCTTGGGCGTCGGTGAAGGGCGCTTGAATTCACCGCTTCAGCTGCACCGACGCCCCCTTCAATTACACCGAGAGCAGCAGGAACTCACGCTCCCAGGAGCTGATGACCCGCTTGAAGTTCTCATGCTCGGCACGCTTCACCGCGACATAGCCGCTGATGAACTTGCTGCCGAGGTAGCTCTCGATCGTCTTGGAATGTTCCATGCGCTCCAGGGCGTCCTCGATGGTCAGAGGCAGACGCAGGTTGCGCCGTTCATAGCCGCGACCTTTAACCTGGGCACTTGGGTTGATCAGCTCGACCATGCCGATGTAGCCACACAACAAGCTGGCGGCGATGGCGATATAGGGGTTGGCATCGGCCCCTGGCAGGCGATTCTCCACCCGACGGTTTTGCGGGCTGGCATCCGGCACGCGCAGGCCGACGGTACGGTTCTCTTCACCCCACTCGACGTTCACCGGTGCCGAGGTATCGGGCAGGAAGCGACGGAACGAGTTGACGTTCGGGGCGAACAGCGGCAACAGCTCCGGGATGAACTTCTGCAGGCCACCTATGTGGTGGAGGAACAGCTCGCTCATCGAACCATCTTCGTTGGAGAAGATGTTCTTGCCGGTCTGAATGTCGACGACGCTCTGGTGCAGGTGCATCGCGCTGCCTGGCTCGCCGGTCATCGGCTTGGCCATAAAGGTGGCGGCGACGTTATGTTTCAAGGCCGCTTCACGCATGGTGCGCTTGAAGATGATGATCTGGTCAGCCAGGTGCAAGGCTTCGCCGTGACGGAAGTTGATCTCCATCTGCGCGGTGCCGTCTTCGTGGATCAGCGTATCGAGATCCAGCTCCTGGGCTTCGCACCAGTCGTAGACATCCTCGAACAGCGGGTCGAATTCGTTCGCGGCATCGATGGAGAACGACTGGCGGCCAGTTTCCGGGCGGCCGGAACGACCGATTGGCGCTTGCAACGGGTAGTCCGGGTCATCACTGCGCTTGGTCAGGTAGAACTCCATCTCCGGCGCCACGATCGGCTGCCAACCTTTATCGGTATAGAGCTTGAGCACTTTCTTGAGGAGGTTGCGCGGCGACAACTCGATCGGGTTGCCCTGCTTGTCGTAGGTGTCATGGATCACTTGGGCGGTGGGTTCGATGGCCCAGGGCACGAGGAACACGGCATTTTCGTCCGGCCGGCAGACCATATCGATATCGGCCGGGTCGAGCAGGTCGTAATAAATGTCGTCTTCCACGTAGTCACCGGTGACCGTCTGCAGCAATACGCTTTCAGGTAAGCGCATGCCCTTCTCGTCGATGAACTTATTGGTCGGCGAGATCTTGCCACGGGATATCCCGCTAAGATCGCTGATAAAGCATTCAACTTCCGTGATTTTACGCTCTTTGAGCCAACTAGTGAGTTGGTCGAGTTTGGGACTCATAAAGACCTCAGGGGGGGATTTAGAGCTTAACGGTATAGCTAAGCTCAGCGTTGACTCGCCCGCTTGCGACAGGCATCTCCAAATGCCTGGAAGATGGCGAGGTAATCGGGATTCGAGCGTACTTGCCACTCCGGGTGCCATTGCACCCCGAGGGCAAAGCTCTTGGCTCCCTCGACCGAGATAGACTCGATCAGCCCGTCAGGAGCCAAAGCCTCAACACGCAGGCCCGGCGCCAGACGTTCAACGCCCTGGCCATGAATCGAATTGACGTGAATCTCGTCCGGCAAGCCGAGGCCGGCGAGCACACCACCCGGCTGCACCTGCAGCGGGTGGCTTGGTGCGTATTGGACTTCCAGCGGCTCATTCTCTGGCTCGCGGTGATCCATAAAGGGGCCGACCTCATGCAGTTTCTGGTGCAGGCTGCCGCCGAAGGCCACATTCATCTCCTGAAAGCCGCGGCAGATACCGAGCAGAGGCACACCGGCGGCCACTGCCGCACGAATCAGCGGCAAGGTGGTGCGATCACGCTCGGGGTCGTGTTGAGTACCTGGCGCACTGGACGGGCCATGGTAGTGATGGGGTTCGACATTCGATGGCGAGCCGGTACACAGCAAGCCGTCTAGACTCTCTAATAAGGTCGGCTGGTCGATGAGCTCAGCGAGTGACGGAATGATCAGTGGCAAGCCACCGGCGCCGAGAGCTACCGCACGAACGTATTTATCACCCGCTATATGGTGAGAATGCAGGCCGATCTGCTTGGAGCAGGCGGTAACGCCGATTAACGGCAGGCGAGACATGGGACACCCGTTTTATTGCTGTTATGGGTTTGAACCGAGCTTAGCCTTGTTCATTTTTTTACACAATACTTATGTAAAAAATTAAACACACCATCGCTGAGCACCGCGCCGGCCAAGGCCGCAAGAGGATTTACGCTGCCCTGCAGCGCCCTAAAAACGGCCATCACGCCCCTTTTCAGGGCGAATTGTGGCACTATTGACAGTGTGAGACGATTAAGATTGACTCACACCCCATCAGTCGAATGATTGATATTTTTAACAATAAAGGTGTTGCATCATGTCGGTTCCTCCGTGTGCCGTTCAGCTTAATGAAGCGAATGATTTTCTTAAGAAACATCCCGAGGTTCAGTTCGTCGACCTCCTAATTGCAGATATGAATGGTGTGGTGCGCGGCAAGCGCATTGAGCGCGCCAGCCTGCACAAGGTCTATCAGCGTGGCATCAACCTGCCCGCCTCCCTGTTTGCACTCGACATCAATGGTTCCACGGTAGAGAGCACCGGTCTCGGCCTGGATATTGGTGATTCCGATCGGGTTTGTTACCCCATTCCCGATACCCTGTGTAATGAGCCCTGGCAGAAGCGTCCTACCGCTCAGTTGCTGATGACCATGCACGAGATGGAAGGTGAAGCCTTCTTTGCCGACCCACGCGCCGTGCTGCAACAGATCGTGGACAAGTTCGATGCGCTGGGCCTGACCATCTGTGCCGCGTTCGAGCTGGAGTTCTACCTGATCGACCAGGCCAACGTGAACGGCCGCCCGCAACCACCGCTGTCGCCGCTCTCGGGCAAGCGCCCGCAATCCACCCAGGTTTATATGATCGACGACCTGGATGAATATGCCGAATGCCTGCAGGACATCCTCGAAGGGGCCAAAGAGCAGGGCATCCCGGCCGATGCCGTGGTCAAGGAAAGCGCCCCGGCGCAGTTTGAAATCAACCTGCACCACGTCGCCGACCCGATGAAGGCCTGCGATTACGCGCTGCTGCTCAAGCGTCTGGTGAAGAACATCGCCTACGACCATGAAATGGATACCACCTTCATGGCCAAGCCTTACCCGAACCAGGCTGGCAACGGGCTGCATGTGCACATCTCGATTCTCGACAAAGATGGCAACAACATCTTCAAGAGCGAAGAGCCGGTAGAGAACGACGCCCTGCGTCACGCCATCGGCGGCATCATCGAAACCATGCCGGCATCGATGGCCTTCCTCTGCCCGAACGTCAACTCCTACCGGCGTTTCGGCGAGAAGTTCTTTGTTCCGACTTCGCCGACCTGGGGCGTGGATAACCGCACCGTGGCGCTGCGCGTGCCGAACGATTCGGCCGATGCCGTGCGCATCGAGCACCGGGTTGCCGGCGCCGATGCCAACCCCTACCTGCTAATGGCCGCCGTACTCGCGGGCATTCACCATGGCCTGACCAATAAGGTCGAGCCCGGTGCGCCGGTCGAAGGTAACGCCTACGAGCAAAACGAAGCGAGCCTGCCGAACAACCTGCGCGATGCCCTGCGCGAGCTGGACGACAGCGAAATCATGGCGCGCTATATCGACCCGAAATACATCGATGTGTTCGTCGCCTGCAAGGAAAGCGAGCTGGCCGAGTTCGAGTACTCGATCTCCGACCTCGAGTACAACTGGTATCTGCACACCGTGTAAGTAAGACCCGACGCCGGCCCTGAGCCGGCGTCGTTTTATCTGGCCTCACCCCCAAGCTTTCACCACGCCCTTGGCTCCGCGCCGCCCCTCCGCGCGGCAACGCTTAGCGCACAAGCCGCCAAGCCGAACGCGTGCAACCTCAGCGACATGAACAAGCTCCAGGCCCGCTCGGGCGCCGCTCAGCTTGGATAGATGGAACTCATCCGCGGTACCAGAGGGTGCTGCACATGCTGTGAACCGACACTTAAGGAAGGTCGTCATGCCCCGCTTTCTCGCCTCACTGCTGCTCGTCTTGACTCCCCTGCTGGCCACCCCGCTATTGGCCACTGCCGAGGAGCAGATCCGCGTCTACAACTGGAACGATTACATTGCGCCGCAGGTGCTGGTCGATTTCGAGAAAGAAACCGGCATCCACGTCGACTACCACACCTACAGCACCGCCGAAGAATTGGAAAAAGCCCTCGCCAGCGGCGAATCCATCGATGTTGCCGTCCCCTCCCATGACACCCTGCCCGCCCTGATCAACGCCGGGCGCCTGCAGCCGTTGGACATGAACAAACTGCCCAATCGCCAGCATCTGGATAAACAACTGCTGAGCAAGCTCGCGGCGGTCGACCCGCAAAACCGCCATGCGATTCCCTACCTGTGGGGCGCCGTCGGCTTGGCGGTGAATACCCAATTGGCGGAAAAAGCCTTTGGTGGCCCGCTGCCCGATAGTTGGAGCCTGTTGTTCGATCCCGCCCAAAGCGCGCGCCTGGCCAGTTGCGGGATGAGCGTCTTGGATGCCCCGGACGAAGTCCTGTCCGTGCTGATGAACTACCAGGGGCACAGCCTGGCCCACAGCCCGCCGAGCCAGATCAAGCGGGCTGGCGAGCTGCTGGTCGGCCTGCGCCCACACCTCAAATACGTCGACAGTGCGCGCTATATCGACGACTTGAAGCAGGGTCAGCTGTGCGTAGCCCTGGCCTGGGTCGGCGATGCCTTAGGCGCCGCTGCTGCCGGCCAACCCGTGCGCTTTATCGTGCCGGAAGAAGGCTCCGTGCTGTTTATCGACAACCTGGTGATCCCCAGCAGCGCGCGACGAGCCGATCTGGCGCACCGCTTTATCGACTACCTGATGCAGCCCAAAGTGGCCGCGTTAACTACCACGGAAACGCTCTTTCCGAGTGGCAATGCCGACGCCAAAGAGTTTCTCGACCCAGCGCTGCGCGATCAGCCGGGTCTCTACCCGGACCGCGCCACCAAGCGCCGCTTAGCCGCACTGGAAGCCCTGCCAGAGAAGTTCGGCCCGGTGCGCGACGAGGTCTGGGCGCACTTTCGCGACGGCAACTGAATCAGTTCGCAGCCTGTAGGCCGGCTAGACTGCAGCGAAACCCGGCCTGCCGGCACGCCGTCCGTTTAGGCGTCGCGCCTACAGACTTGCGAGCGGCCCACCGGCTGACGTCCAATAGCGCCTCCCATGCCCAGGAGAGCCTCATGCAGCGCCCCGCTACCGCCCGCAAACCACGCGCCAGCAGCCAAGCACGGATCGCCGGGATACTCGCCGCCGCCCGCGCGCTACTGGCTGAAGAAGGGGTCGCGGGCCTGTCGATCTACAGCGTGGCCGAGCGCGCGGAGATGCCACCGTCCTCGGTCTATCACTTCTTCGCCAGCGTGCCGGCCATCCTCGAAGCCCTGACCGCCGACGTGCATGCAGCCTTCCGCGCCTGCCTGCAACTGCCCATCGAGCACAGCGCCCTGCGCGGCTGGCGCGACCTCTCGCGGCTGGTTGAACAACGCATGCTGGCGATCTATGCCGCTGACGCCGCCGCCCGGCAATTGATCCTCGCGCAGCACGGCCTGAGCGAAGTCACCCAGGCCGACCGCCAGCACGACATCGAACTCGGCCAGCTGATGCACGCGCTGTTCGACCGTCACTTTCCGCTGCCGCTGTTACCAGCAGAAATAGACGTGTTCGCCCTGGCTCTGGAGCTGAGCGACCGAGTCTATGCGCGCTCGGTGCAACTGCACGGGGAGATCACGCCACGCCTGGCCGAGGAAGGCATGCGCGTCTTCGATGTGTATCTGGGTCTCTACCTGCCGCCTTACCTGCCCAAGCGCGACCCGCAGGCCTAGTGGCCTGTACGGCTAGTTTGTTAACTCAAGTTTGGATGCCTGGGGTCCTGAGACAAGGCGCCGTGACGAGTCATAGCTGGGCTATGGCGAGGAGCGGCAACGCAGTATCGGGGCTTCAGGCGCCGAAATTGACTAATGAAACTAGCCACACAGGCCACTAAACAACCCCTACCACGCCGGCAGGCCGCCGGACGGAACTCCGCCACCCCGCGCAGATAGCACAGTGCGCGGCGCTTCCCTCGGGCTGCCGATTCAGCTTAAAGCAGATATTTATCTGTATTTTTATCGATAAATATCTACCGATAGAAAAATTAAGCTTCTAAAGCAGATTTTTATCGACTATAAAGTCAACAACTGCTCAGCAAGCGTTCGTCTGCCGACACGGCATCGCCACAGCACTCTGCTAGCGTTTGATGATCCATCCGTACCACTCTTACGAGGTGCCCCATGTCCCGTATCGTCACCGTCGCCGCCACGCAGATGGCTTGTTCCTGGGATCGCGCGGCGAATATCGCCAACGCCGAGAAACTGGTGCGCCAAGCCGCAGCCAAGGGCGCGCAGATCATCCTGATCCAGGAACTGTTCGAGACCCCGTATTTCTGCCAGAAGCCGAATCCGGACTACCTGCAACTGGCCACCAGCGTGGAAGCCAACGAAGCCATCGCGCATTTCCAGAAAGTCGCCAAGGAACTGCAAGTGGTGCTGCCAATCAGCTTCTTCGAGCATGCCGGGCGCGCGCGCTACAACAGCATCGCGATCATCGACGCCGACGGCAAAAACCTCGGGATCTACCGCAAGAGCCATATCCCGGACGGCCCCGGCTACCACGAGAAGTACTACTTCAACCCGGGCGACACCGGCTTCAAGGTCTGGCAGACCCGCTACGCCAAGATCGGCGTGGGCATCTGCTGGGACCAGTGGTACCCGGAAAGCGCGCGCTGCATGGCGCTGCTCGGCGCGGAAATCCTCTTCTACCCGACCGCCATCGGCAGCGAGCCGCATGACCCGAGCATCACCTCGCGCGAGCATTGGCAGCGCGTCCAGCAGGGCCACGCCGGCTCGAACCTGATGCCGCTGATCGCCAGCAACCGCATCGGCCGCGAAGACCAGGGCGACTACCACATCAACTTCTACGGCTCGTCCTTCATCGCCAACCAGTT
>JBOICE010000443.1:0-6986 GCA_050739815.1 Pseudomonas sp.
ACCACGGGCTGGCCTTGGCCGGTCGCCAGGTAGCTGGTGCCGGTCGGAGTACGTTCAGCGTTGAGCCAAGTCATGAAATGCTCCTGCACATGCCTTTCAATTACTGCGCCTGCTCGGCTGCCAGTTCTTCCAGGTCGATGTAGCGGCTGCCAATGCGGGGATGGACACGGCCACCGTTGGCGGCACCGAGGACGATAACGATTTCGTCGGCGCGCGGGGCATCTTCGATCTGCATTTCCAGGGTGATGTAGTGCGAGCGGAAGCCTTCGTCATCCTTGTGCATCATCGGAATCTGGATCGAGGAGCCTGGGCCGCCGCGCTTGTTGGTGAAGCTCAGGTAGCTCTTGGCCTGTACCGCTTCGCGGTAGTGGTTGCCGAAGCGCAGGGTGTGGATCACGGCCGAGGCATGCTCGATCTCGCCATCGACACCGACCACTGCAGCCTTGCCATAGGCTTCGATCTTGTCGGCGCCGCCGATGGTGGCGGCCAGACGGGCGACGATCAGCGCGCCGAGTTCAGAGCAGTGCGCCTTGATTTCCGGCTTGAGGTCTTCGACGAAACCACGGCCGTGCCAAGGGTTCTTGATCACCGCAGCAACCCCGACCATGGTCACGGGCTTGTCGGTGGCCTTGCCGCCTTCAATAAGGGTTTCTTCGATGTAGGTGACGATTTTGCGAATCTCGAAGCTCATGCTGCTCTCCTAAGGTGTGAGACGTTCTTGGTATGATGGTATACCATAAGACTAAATGTGCAACCCCCCTCTGTGGGGGCTCTACCAAGGTCGGCGACGAAAGGTCGAGCGCTTTGACGGCTTGTCGGCTGAGGCGATATACGGGCTTGCGGTGGGATTCCGGTGCATGGTATACCATATTACAAGAATTTGAGCGGCTCCCTGAGTCGTCAGATCCGCGCTTAATCCATGGCACCAGGCGGCCGCAGGATGGCGTTATGGAGGCAAGACCGAAGACTTCGGCACTCAACTCCTTACATGTAGCATCGATAGCCAAGGCAGTCCTTGGGCAGAGGAAAGGCAGCAATGAAGTCAGACACAGCGTTCTTGCTTATTGATATGCAGAAGGAAGATGGTTTTGCGGTAGAGGGATTCGACGCCGTAGTCGACAAGACGGCCTCGCTCTTGGCGGCCTTGCGTGAGCAGGGCATCCCGGTCATTTATTCCACGCATGTCAATCGGATCGATGGCGTCGGGCTGCCGAATGGCGAGCCCCGCGACGCGACTGGAAAACCGGACGGCTATTGTTCGACCACTGAAAGTGTCGAGATTATCGATGCGCTCGCCCCGCAAGAGGGTGAGGTCGTTATCGAGAAAAGTCGCTACAGCAGCTTTTTTCAGTCGGATCTCGATGCGCTTTTGAAGCAGATGGGGGTCAAGCACCTATTGATAGGTGGGGTGCTGACCGATGTCTGCGTGATGACCACGGTGTTTGATGCCTATTTCAGGGATTATCAAGTCACTCTGCTTGAAGACCTCTGTGGCGCGACTACCGGCGCGGCGCACTATTCATCGCTGTTAATTATGGCTAACTGGGTTTACGACCTTGAGATTTTCACGGTCGAGGAGTACCTGCGTTTCTTGCAAGGACAAGAGTTTGTTGCGTTCAAGGCGACAGTCCCTGATGAGTTTGCACATGAGCCAGAAGGGCTGGTTGAGGCGGTAAATAAGTTACGTGCAAAAATAAACAAATGATGTTGGCGTTGTTTGGACGAGGATAAAAACAATGAAAGTCGAACAAAGAAGTATCGATTTTATTCCCGAAGGGGAACGTTACGGCAAACCAGGTTCGCTGTTCTTTATCTGGTTTGGGGCGAACATGAACATCACAACCATTGCCGCGGGTGTATTACCCGTGGTGCTGGGTTTGAATTTGTTCTGGAGCGCCATGGCCATCATCCTGGGCTCGCTGATTGGCGCCATCTTTATGGCTTCCCATTCCGCGCAGGGGCCTAAGCTGGGCATTCCGCAGATGATTCAGAGCCGCGCCCAGTTCGGGGTGATTGGTGCCGTATTACCCCTGCTGTTTGTGATGATGATTTACCTAGGGTTTTTCGTCAGCAACACCCTGCTGGCGGCCCAGGCGGTGGAAACCGTTAGCCCGTTCAGCAGCAATATCAACATTTATCTGGTCGGCGCGCTGTGCTTTGTCGTGGCGCTGTATGGCTACCGGCTGATCCACAAGCTGCAAAAAGTGCTGTCGATCCTCTCGGTCGCGGTCTTCCTGGTCGCCACCATCCTGGCGCTGGTGCTGCTGTATCCGATCACCGGCAGCCAGTGGGTCGTCAGCGGTTTCTCGCTCGGCAAGTTCCTCGCCGCCGTCAGCCTGGCCGTGACCTGGCAGTTGTCCTACGCGCCCTATGTCGCCGACTACTCGCGCTACCTGCCGACCAAAACCTCGGCGCCGCAAGTGTTCTGGTATAGCTATGCCGGTACGGTGATCGGCGGTGCCTGGATGATGATTCTCGGCGCGATCCTAAGCGTCGCGATTCCAGAGTTTGCCAATAACGTCGGCTTCAACCTGGCTGGGATGTTCGGTTCGCTGGCGATCTTGTTGTTTGTATTCATCGTCTATGGCCAGGTGGCGATCAACGTCTTCAACCTGTACGGCGCCTTCATGTCCACGGTGACGGTGATCGAGCCCTTCGCCAAACTTCGGGTAACCCCCATGGTGCGCGGCGGCTTCATGCTGGTGATCAGTGTGATTGCCACCGTGCTGTGTACGGTTAGCCAGGGCGATTTCATTGCGTTCTTTCTGAACTTCATCTTCTTTATGAGTTACTTCTTGATTCCGTGGACGGCCATCAACCTGATCGACTTCTATTGCCTGCGTAAGGGCGAGTACAGTATTCCTGATATTTTTGACCTGAACGGCAGATATGGGCGGGTTAACTGGGTTGCCTGCATCACCTTCGTATTGGCAGTGTTGATTGAAGTGCCATTTATGAATACCACACTCTATGTTGGCCCGGTTGCGACCGCACTGGATGGTATTGATCTTGCCTGGTTGGTTGGTCTGATCTTCCCGGCAAGTTCTTATTACCTGCTCATGCTTAAGCGGGAGAATGGGGCCGCTCACCGTTCACTGGTGTAAGAGCTGTAGGATGAGATGAGTTTCTCTACCTGATTTACCATTGCGATTAATGCTTGAGCCGCACGTGTCTATGACAGTGCGGTTTTTTTGTCGCTCGGGTTGGTCGGGCCAGATGCTGCGCAGTCTGCTGGCAATCTGTTGGGGTGACCAACCGTAACCGCTCCATAAACCTCACCTTCAAATGACCGGACTCCCCACCGATGCTGTGCTCCCTTTATGTCCTGGAGCCAGCAGCCATGATGCGTCCCGACGCAAAAGTCGAAAAAGTTTACCTGTACCCCAAGCCGGTGGATTTCCGAAAATCCATCGACGGCTTGGCCGCCCTGGTCGAGCTGGACATCAAGGTGGCGATGTTCGACCCTGTGCTGTTTGTGTTTTGCGGATTTCGGTGAACGTGACCGGTCGTTTCGCTAACACGTGACCGATGCTTTCACGCCGGTTGCGCGGCAGTTGGATTGTAGTCGCATCGGTCACGATGCCGCTGCTTCCTCCAGTTTTTTCCGGCGCAGTGATTCGCCTTTCATGACGATTCGGTAGGCGTTATGCACCAGGCGATCCAGCAAGGCGTCGGCCAGTGTCGGGTCGTTGATCCAGGCGTGCCAGTGGTCAACCGGCAGTTGGCTGGTCAGGATGGTGGAACGGTTGGTGGCGCGATCATCGATGACCTCCAGCAGAGGGCCAAGTCTCGTGCCCGATCTGCAAGCTGCAGCCTGACCCGGATGGCCCAAATATCTCTGAGTCGGAGTGGTGCCTTCTGCCCCACAAGCTTTTCCTTGTTCCAAGGCTGATGGCTGTATTTGGCTGTAGTGTTCATGGCTTGTCCTCCAGGTTGAGGGAGGACAAGGCTGGATCAGCCTCGGCGTACGGTCGCTAACCGACCCGTTGCGGACATTGAGGTAGGTGCGGCGTCGCCCGCATGTCGTATGGCGATGCCGTTCACACTGAAAGCAAACTGCCGGTTGGTCGTGTTAGGGCTGCTGTATGGATCGAGGACATGCCCAAGCGGGGAAGCCCCTGCAGCGGTTCCTTCGATGCCATTCCGCGAAAAGTGGCCCTAGAATAGCCAAAAACAACAAAGGCTCGCATTGCTTAGAGCCTAAGTCATTGATTTATATGGTGCAGGCACCAAGAATCGAACTCGGGAGCTACTGATTACATGTCGTAGTCTGACGCACCGAGGCTAATAGAGTCTAAGATAGGGTATGCGAGGGTACAATAGGTTTAACTAGTTGATTGCGCGCAGTTTTGGCTAATTTTAGCAAGGCGACCGGAGCTGGACACTGTACCTCTATTGTACCTTTTCATGAGCGCAGAACACGGCGTATAGATTCATGTCCGTTTACGTGGGGGGGCTTTGAGGCACAGATCACTGGCTATGGTAACGGGTGACTTTGCTTTGGCCGGGGCGTTCCTCAGGCAGAGTGGCGTTCTTCTCCAACGCCAGCCAATCTTGTCGTATGTTCGGGGTGCCGCCGAAGGCAGGAATGCATGCAGATACGGACAGACATCGCCCCTCAGTGGCGGAGCAAGTGTCGGAAGTCAAAGACACCTCTAATCATCCTCTCCCCCTACATTACGGGGGACAATGCATTTTCCCTGGTCGAGGGAAGGCTAGATTCGCGGATATATACGCTGTTTGACGCACGAGTTTTCGCCTCGGGATCATCGCAAATCGAATCAATCGCCAAACTGGTCCGAGAGGGATATCAGGTGTTCCACCTGAGTAACCTTCATGCCAAGGTTGTAATGGACGGTGACAGCTTCGCCACGCTTGGTAGTCAGAACTTGACCAATCGCGGCAATAAGGCAAACCGTGAATTAAGTGCCTGCTTGCTGGGTGACTCAGAACGGGAAAAGGTGCGGGCTCTCGTTGAGCCCTGGCTCAGCGAGGCCAGGAAGATATCTCCCGAAATGGTCGAGGACATGATCAAGGCGCTGCCCGACATTAAGCAGGCCTATCGTGATTTCAGTGACGCCTGTGACCATCGCCAGCTCGAAATTGAGGCCAATGAGCGTGAGCGCCAGCTGCAAGCCCAGAGGAAAGCAGAAGCGAAACGTCAGAGTGCGCTGCGCAAAATTGGGAACCGAGTCAGGGATTCAGTCGGAAAAGCCCCCAGGTCAGCCTCAGTGAAGCATGGGAAGGTTTGGCAAGACGAAGACACCAACCTCAGCCCAACCCTGTTAATCACCAGTGGGGGTGGTCTTGACCAGTGGGACATGGGGAAAACGATTGTCAATGCAGGAGGTCAAGATCTGTGGACCTATCAGCAAAACATTAAGTATGTTTATCCAGGGCGGCGTTACCTTTGCGTGCTGCCGACAGGCGAGTTTGGCTGGGCGCGGGTTAAGAGAACTCGTATCACGAAGATCGTTAAATCTATCGACCTGGGTGATCACGTACTTCCGGCGTTTCCTTACTTGGAGGTCACCCTCTCAGCATCTCAACGAATCCTTGAAGAATTGCCGACTGCGAGGGCCAACCTCGCGATTCTGTTGTGGGATGGCGATTCTAAGATTTGCACGGTCCCCATGGCGTTTGACGTGGACTCAATCAGGGCGTTCAAGCCTATTCCTCACCGGCCTGCGCCCACGGCTATGAATCGCATCATGAGAAGCTCCGCGGCGACCATCCAGTTCATGAAGTGGCTGAAGGAAAACAAGCAGGTCTTCGAGCATCTGATTTGGGACAAGGTTGTCAAAGACTACGAATTTGCTGATGGAAGCAAGCTCTCCGGGTTGAATGCGAACAACTTCTTTGGGCCAATTGGCACTCGCTGTCGATTGGAGCTTGTGACTGTCAGGGATCACTCCATCTTCGACGTGACCCCACTTTGATGGCTGGGCTGATCAGGGTGAAACGGTAGTTTTTCCCCACACCGCTCTTCGACACTACCACGATGCCTTGCCACGCAATGAGCCGACGCTGCTGGCGGCGTTGAAGGCCGATGCTGAAGCGAAATTTGCGCTCGCTTCCCTGTGTCAGCAGTGCATCCTGACGGGCTTCATCAAGCACCTACAGTGACCATCGGCGTATGCCTGCCCGCTGTCTGAAAGGGCGATTGCAGAAGCCATGGGGGCTCGGATCAAGCTTCCGCTTCGGCGCCCATCTGTAAGCGTCCGGCGATCCCACCTTGCTTGATTACGCCGGTTGCCACCTGTGCGGCAGCAGTCCCGCAATTTCACTCGCCCGCTGCGTAGGCAGCCGCGTCAGAACATCCTTCAAATAGGCATATGGATCATGCCCATTGAGCCGTGCCGACTGGATCAAACTCATGATCGCAGCTGCGCGTTTCCCGCTGCGCAGAGAGCCGGCGAACAGCCAGTTCGAGCGTCCAAGTGCCCACGGCCGGATTTGGTTTTCGATCCAATTATTATCAATTGGCACCGCACCATCTTCGAGATAGCGCGCCAACGCCGTCCAGCGTTTGAGGCTGTAATCGAGGGCTTTGGCGATGGCTGAACCTTCGGGCACAAGTTGTCGCTGGCCGATCATCCAGGCATGTAGCGCATCGATAACCGGTGCCGCTTTTTCATGGCGTATTCGGCGTCGTAAATCCGGCTCCAGGTCGCGCACTTCACGTTCGATTTCGTAAAGAATTGCAATGTAGTGCAGGGCCTTTTCCGCGATTTGGCTTTTGTTGGTGACATGCAAGTCGAAGAACTTGCGACGGGCATGGGCCATGCAGCCGATTTCGGTCACGAAGATTGGTCCTTACCAAGGCATATTGCCCAGCGTCGAGGGCTGGGCCCAGGTAATCGGGCACAACACAATTTTCGTGGATGAGCGAGATCCATTTGCGTATTTCGGCCCATCGTGACCGCCTGTTTCGGTTCATCGTGACCGGCCATTTCGCTAACGCGTGACCGCTCATTTCGCTAACA
>JBOICE010000444.1:0-7292 GCA_050739815.1 Pseudomonas sp.
ACCCACCCTACGCAACGCGTGAGGTAGTAGTTATGAACCGGCTTATGCTTATCCCGCTGCTTGGCATCGCCGCCCTGAGTGGTTGCGTGTCGCCGCCGCCTAAGCCGAATGACCCCTACTACTCCCCAGTGTTGCCGCGCACACCGCTGCCGGCCGCGCAGAACAATGGCTCCATCTACCAGGCTGGGTTCGAGACCAATCTCTACGACGACCGCAAGGCTTATCGGGTCGGCGACATCATCACCATCACCCTGAATGAGAGAACCCAGGCCAGTAAGAACGCCAACTCACAGCTGCAGAAAGACAGTAAGGCCAACCTCAGCCTGGACACCCTGTTCGGTAGCGGCGTCTCCACCAATAACCCCCTGGGTGGTGCGGACTTGACGCTGGATGTCGGTTACGAGGGCACCCGCGACACCAAGGGCGACAGCAAGGCCGGGCAAAGCAACAGCCTGACCGGCTCGATCACCGTGACCATCGCCGAGGTCCTGCCTAATCGGATTCTTTCGGTGCGCGGCGAGAAATGGCTGACCCTGAACACCGGCGATGAGTTGGTACGCATCTCGGGCCTGATCCGCGCCGACGACATCGCCACCGACAACTCCGTGTCTTCGACTCGGGTTGCCGATGCGCGCATTACTTACTCGGGAACGGGTGCCTTTGCCGATGCCAGCCAGCCGGGCTGGTTCGATCGTTTCTTCATGAGCCCGCTGTGGCCGTTCTGAGTAGGTACGCGTGATCATGCAGCGATTGATTTCAGCCCTGTGCATACTGCTCGCCGCCAGCGCCGTGCAAGCCGAACGGCTTAAAGACCTGGCCAGCATCCAGGGCGTGCGCAGCAACCAGTTGATCGGTTACGGCCTGGTCGTTGGCCTGAATGGCAGTGGCGACCAGACCACGCAAACGCCCTTTACCCTGCAAACCTTCAACAATATGTTGGCGCAGTTCGGCATCAAGGTGCCGACTGGCGGCGGCAACGTGCAGCTGAAGAACGTTGCGGCGGTATCGATTCATGCCGATCTGCCGGCGTTCGCCAAGCCTGGCCAGACCATCGAGGTGACCATTTCCTCGATCGGTAACGCCAAGAGTTTGCGTGGCGGCAGCTTGCTCATGGCGCCGCTGAAAGGGATCGACGGCAACGTCTACGCCATCGCCCAGGGCAACCTGGTAGTGGGCGGTTTCGATGCCGAAGGCGGCGATGGCTCGAAAATTACCGTCAATGTACCGTCGGCAGGGCGAATTCCCAGCGGCGCGACAGTCGAGCGGCCAGTGCCGACGGGTTTCGATCAGGGCAATAGCCTGACGCTGAACCTCAATCGGCCGGACTTCACCACGGCGAAAAACATCGTCGACCAGATCAACGAATTGCTCGGTCCAGGTGTGGCCCAGGCGCTGGATGGCGGCTCGGTGCGTATCAGTGCACCGCTGGACCCAAGTCAGCGGGTCGACTACTTGTCGGTATTGGAAAACATCGAAGTGAATGCCGGGCAGGCCGTGGCCAAAGTCATCATCAACTCGCGCACCGGTACCATCGTCATCGGCCAGAACGTGCGCGTACAGCCAGCGGCGGTGACACACGGCAGCCTCACCGTGAGCATCACCGAAGACCCCATCGTCAGCCAGCCGGGGGCCTTCTCCAACGGCCAGACCGCCGTAGTGCCGCGCTCGAAGATCGATGCGACGCAGGAAACCAAGCCGATGTTCAAGTTTGGCCCGGGCACCACGCTGGATGAGATCGTCCGTGCGGTGAATCAGGTGGGCGCATCGCCCTCCGACTTGATGGCAATCCTCGAGGCGCTCAAGCAAGCCGGCGCACTCCAGGCTGACCTGATTGTGATATAGGCACTGATGACGTATTTATGCCGGCCGCGACGCAAGCCCACTTGTCGCAGGGCAAGGCGCGAGGAGAGAAGTTTGGTTATTCCAAATGAACGACGAGTAACGCAGCCCTGCGACAAGTGGGCTCCGTCCCTTCGGGTTGCGCATCCGAACCCGCCATGCGCTGTTGCGGGACTTGCCAAGGGGGCGGCCATTGCCGGCGTCCCGCGCCTTGCCTGGCGGGTTCGGACGCAGCAACGCGGCTCGCATAAATACGTCATCAGTGCCTAGTGGAGACGGCCATGGACTCAAGACTCGGTGCCGGCCTCGGCTCACAGCTCGACAGCGGCGCCTACACAGACCTCAATCGCCTCAATCAATTGAAGGTCGGCAAGGAGCGCGACAGCGAGGGCAACATTCGCAAGGTCGCCCAAGAGTTCGAGTCGCTGTTTCTCAACCAGATGATGAAAGCCATGCGTTCGGCCAACGAGGTGTTCTCCGAAGGCAACTTCATGAACAGCAACGAAAGCAAAATGTACCAGGACATGTACGACCAGCAGTTGGCCGTGACCATGTCCAAGGAACAGGGTGTTGGCCTGGCAGATGTTCTGACACGCCAGTTGTCGCAAATGAACAAAGGCAGCACCCGCCCCAATCCGTTCGCGCAGACCGCCGAGCTCGCAGTAACCAGCAAGGCTGCGCAATTGCCGGCTGTGGATAGCAACCGAGATGACTCGAAACTGATCAATCAACGGCGTTTGTCGTTGCCCGGCAAGCTCACCGATCGCCTGCTCGCGGGCATAGTGCCGTCTACGGCGACTGCTTCAGCCGATGGCCAGCCCTTGGCGCAGACCGACTGGCTCCCGGCACAGACCTTCGCCGCGCCGAAAGACAGCGCGTTACGGGTGCAGGACAGTGATGCAATTACCGGTCGCCGTTTGGCGCAGCCGCCTTTGGCGCCGGGCAAGGCTGCTTTCGGTTCGAAGGACGAATTTATCGCCACCCTGTTGCCGATGGCGCAGGAAGCGGCCGACAAGATTGGCATCGACCCCCGCTATCTGGTTGCCCAGGCGGCACTGGAAACCGGTTGGGGCAAGTCGATCATTCGCCAACAGGATGGCTCCAGCAGCCACAACCTGTTCGGCATCAAGTCGCACGGTGGTTGGGAGGGGGAGTCGGCACGGGTGCTGACCACCTAATACAAAGGTGGCAAGGCAGTGAAAGAAGCCGCCTCCTTCCGTGCCTACGACTCCTACCAGCAGAGCTTTCACGACTTTGTGAGCTTCCTGCAAAACAATGGTCGTTACGACGAAGCGCTGGATGCCACCGACAACCCACAACAGTTTGTCCGCGAGCTGCAAGAGGCCGGCTACGCCAGCGATCCGCAGTACGCGCGCAAGGTGGCACAGATCGCGCGGCAGATGCAGACCTACCAAACCGTCGCCGCCGCCGGCATGCCGCCCACGAGCTGATGAGACTGAACCATGGCTGATTTACTGAATATTGGTTTGTCTGGGCTGGCGGCGAACAAGACCTCGCTGAGTGTTACCGGTCATAACATTGCCAACGTCAACACGCCGGGCTTTTCCCGCCAGGACACCGTGCAGGCCACGCGGACGCCGCAGTTCAGTGGGGCGGGTTATATCGGCTCGGGCACCACCCTGACGGATGTGCGGCGCAGCTACAGCGAGTTTCTGACCACCCAGCTGCGCAGCAGTACGGCGCTGAGCAGTGATGTGGCGGCCTACAAAAGCCAGATCGATCAGCTTGACTCGCTGCTGGCGGGCTCCACCACGGGTATCACGCCGTCCATGCAGAAGTTTTTCTCGGCCCTGCAAACCGCCGCCGAAGACCCCTCGAACATTCCTGCACGGCAGTTGGTGTTGTCCGAGGCGGAAGGGCTGGCGCGGCGCTTCAACACTGTTTACGACCGCCTCAACGAGCAGAACAGCTTCACCAACAAGCAAATGGTCGCGGTGGGCGATCAGATCAATCGCCTTTCCGGTTCGATTGCCAGCCTCAACAATGCCATCACCGTCGCCGCCTCCAATGGTCAGCCGCCCAACGATCTGCTGGATGCCCGCGACGAGGCCATCCGCCAGCTTTCCACCTACATTGGCGTAAACGTGGTGCCACAGAGCGACGGTACCCAGAGCGTGTTTATCGGCTCGGGCCAGCCACTGGTGGTCGGCAATAACGCCAACCGCCTGGAGATGGTACCGGGGCAGGGCGATCCAAGCCGTTTCGAGGTGCAGTTCGTCAGCGGTGCTTCGCGTCAGGGCATTACCTCGCAGGTCAGCGGTGGCGAACTGGGCGGTATCCTCCGCTATCGCGAAGAAGTGCTGGACACCACCCTGAACGCGCTGGGACGCCTGGCATTGGCAGTCAGCGACCAGGTCAACACTCAGTTGGGCGAGGGTCTGGATCTGAAAGGGCAGGTGGGCTCGGCACTATTCGGCGACTTCAATGCTCCGGCGCTGGCGTCGCTGCGAGTATTAGCGTTCAGCAGCAATACCAGTAATGCTCAGCCGCTTCTGAACATCACCGATACCAGTGCGCTGACCAGCAGTGATTACCGTCTGGAGTTCGATGGCACCCAATACACCGCACGGCGCCTGAGTGACAACGCGCCAATGATCGTGAATGAAAGCCCGCCAGGCACCCTTAGTTTTACCGACAGTGCTGGCCGCAGCCAGGGCTTCGAGGTGGTAGTGGGCACTCCCGCTCCGGCGGCGAACGACAAGTTTCTGCTGCAACCGACCCGCCGTGGCGCCAGCACCATCTCCAGCGTGCTGGATCAGCCGGATCAGTTGGCTTTCGCTGCTCCCGTGCGCGCCGTCAACGGTTCTCTGGATGCCAGCGGCAAGATAGTCGGCACTAATCGGGGCACCGGTAGTGTTTCCCAGCCAGACTTGGTCGCGGCTGGCAGTAGTCCGATCAATCTCGGGGCCATTACCGGCGCTTTGCCTGTTGGCTTGAGCTACAACGGTGCTGGCGGTTTTGAGAGCCCCCCCGGTACGCCTGCACCCGGCTTGACGCGAGTGGGCGGCGGAGCCTTCCAACCGGGTGAACTGAATACCTATGAGCTGGATCTGGGGAGTGGTAATCGCATTCGCTTCACCCTCAGCGGTCGTCCGGAAACTGGCGATACCTTTACCGTCGCCTTCAATGACAAGGGCGTCTCCGATAACCGCAACGGCTTGAAGCTGGCAGGCTTGCAGACCAAGGCGACGGTCGCTGTGGATCCGAGCTCTCCTGGCGCCACCGGGGTGACGTTCTCCGACGGCTACGGCGACCTGGTCGAACGGGTCGGCACCCTGACCGCGCAAGCGCGTCAGGACAGCCAGGCCACCACGGCGATCCTCAAGCAGGCCACGGACAATCGTGACTCGCTGTCGGCGGTCAGCCTGGATGAAGAAGCGGCCAATCTGATCCAGTTCCAACAGTACTACCAGGCGTCGGCGCAGATCATTCAAGTTGCCCGGTCTTTGTTCGATACCCTGATCGGCGCCTTCAGATAAGGTTTCACGGGAGTGGTCCGCCAGGCGGCAACACCCAGGGTTGTGCATGAATAATTCCCGCGCCCTTTGGCGATAGGGCTAGGGGCGAACAGCCCCGCGGAGAAACCAGAGGTTTTCACAATGCGCATTTCCACCATTCAAGCTTTCAACAGTGGCGTGTCGGGTCTGCAGAACAACTACGCCAACCTGACCCGCACCCAGGAGCAGATCAGCACCGGCAACCGCATCCTTACCCCGGCGGATGACCCGGTAGCCTCTGTGCGCCTATTGCAGTTGGAGCAGCAGCAGAATGTGCTGGGCCAATACCAATCCAACCTGACCGCGGCGCAAAACAGCCTGAACCAGGAAGAGGTGACCCTCAACTCGGTCAACAGCGTGCTTCAGCGCGTGCGTGAATTGACGGTGCAGGCCGGCAACGGCGCGTTGAGCCAGAGTGACCGCCAGTCCATCTCCGCGGAACTGGCCGAGCGCGAGGACGAGTTGTTGGGCCTGATGAATACCCGCAATGCGCGCGGCGAATACTTGTTTTCTGGTTTTCAGGGCAAGACCCAGCCGTTCGTGCGCAACCCGGATGGCTCGTACCAATACCAAGGCGACGATGGCCAGCGCAAATTGCTGGTCGCCAGCTCGCTGGAGTTACCGATCAGCGATAGCGGCCGGGCGGTGTTCGAGACTGCAACCAATGCCGGGCGGCTCAGCGTGAGTGGCACACCAGCTGGCACCATCAGCGGTGCGCTGGTGGACGACGAAGTGTCCTTCGCCAACTTTCCCCAGTTCGGGGTCCAGCTCGATTTCGATGCGACCGACCCGATGAACTACACCCTGCGCCCCATCACTACGCCGGGCACTCCTGGGCCGCCGGCTACACCGCCGGTGCTCGGCGCCGCCATTAACGGTCGCCTGGCGGAAGGTAAGGATACCCTGGTGCATTACAACGGCAGCGCTTTCTACGTGAATGGCACGCCGCCGGCGGCGTCGAGCTTCACCCTCCAGGGCCCGGATGCCAATCCGCTCACCCCGCCGGACAGCAAGGTCGGAATTCTCAACACCATCGCCAGCTTGCGTAAGGCACTGGCATCTGGCACTGATTCGCCGCAGGGCAATCGTGACGTGCGTGATGCGGTCGCCTTGGGGATCACCAATCTGGATAACGGCATAGGTCTCGTCGATGAGACCAGGGGCAAGATCGGCGCGCGCCTGAATGTGGTGGATTCCACCCAGACCGATAACGAAGATGTGTCCTTGGTGAACAAGTCCATACAAGCCGACTTGCGCGAGCTGGACTATGCCGAGGCGCTCTCGCGCCTGTCCTTCCAAAGCATCATTCTCGAAGCTGCCCAACAGAGCTACGTGAAGATCAGCGGCCTGAACCTGTTCAACCAGATGGGTTGAACCCTTGTCCCTCCCGGCAAAGGGGAGGGGCACTTTCCAACAAGCCTTTGTTCACGTGATCTCGAGCTGCATGTTTTTGTCGGGGGGGCTTGGCCCACCGCCGCGTTCGGGAATGTGGGCCAAGGCCCACCCGACAAAGCTGCAGCATGGTTGACAATAATAAGCACCGGCGCATGGCTCCACCTCCTGGTTATCCAGTGAAGATGGCGGCCCAAAGAGCCAGAAAATCTCTTCCGAAAACTCGCCCGATCATGGCTTTTAATTGCTCATGTTGTGCAAGCTGCTGATTTTAAAAAAATTAAAAAATAACGAAAGATGCTGCAAAAAAGCCCTAAAGCATCGCGCAACAGCGCCGATACAAGTTACGAATGCGAACTTTATGGGTGCCTGGGCGATGCCCGCCCAAGGTCGCAAGCTCAGGCAAACACGCTAGTCCTCGGAGGACAACATCATGGCCTTGACAGTCAACACTAACGTCGCTTCCCTCAATACTCAGCGCAACTTGAACAGCTCGTCGAACGCGCTGAACAACTCCATGCAGCGCCTGTCCACCGGTTCGCG
>JBOICE010000445.1:0-9456 GCA_050739815.1 Pseudomonas sp.
GATTCGAGGAAGGTGAACGACTCCGGGGTCACCAAGCCCTGGCGCGCGGCGAAGAAGCTGCCGGCGAAACCGGCGAAGCACGCGCCGAGGGTGAAGGCCGAGAGCTTGATCAAGGTCGGGTTGAGGCCCAGCGCGCGACAGGCGATCTCGTCCTCGCGCAGGGCTTCCCAGGCCCGTCCCAGCGGCATGCGCAGCAGGCGGTTGATCACGAACAGCGCGAACAGCGACAGCAGCAGGGCCACCAGATAGAGGAAGATCACCTTGTTGATCGAGTTGTAGGCGATGCCGAAATACTCGTGGAAGGTCTGCATCCCTTCGGCGGCTTTACGCTCGAAGCTCAGCCCGAACAGGCTTGGCTTGTCGATATTGCTGATGCCGTTGGGGCCACCGGTCAGCCAGGTCATGTTACGCAAGAGGATGCGGATGATCTCGCCGAAACCGAGGGTGACGATGGCCAGATAATCCCCACGCAAGCGCAGCACCGGAAAGCCGAGCAGGAAGCCGAAGAGTGCCGCCATCATCCCGGCGATCGGCAGGCAGACCCAGAAGCCCAGGCCGTAGTAGTGCGAGAGCAGCGCGTAGCTGTAAGCACCCACGGCATAGAAGCCGACGTAACCCAAGTCCAGCAGACCGGCCAAACCGACGACGATGTTCAGGCCGAGGCCGAGCAGCACGTAGATCAGGATCAGCGTGGCGATATCCACTGCGCCGCGTGAGCCAAAAAATGGCCAGATCAGCGCGACCACGATCAAACCCAGAACGATCCAGCGCTGGGTCGAGGGCAGGGTAATGAAGTTGCTGGCCTTGGTCGGCACGCTTGGCAGCTTGGGTATGCTGCCCCAGGCCGCGCCAACCTGCGCACGGAACAGCTGCCAGAAAAACATCGCCACCGCGCAGGCGACAATGGCCCACAGAGTCGGGGCGGTCGCACCGTGAACTTCCAGCTTGATGCCGACGATGGTCAGTTTCAGGCCGAGTATCGGGTAGGCGACGGCAAGCACCAGCAGGGCGCTGAAAAATGCGGTCCTGAACCGGTTGTTAATAGAAGAGCTAGTCATACCTTCTCAACCTCCGGGCGGCCAAGGATGCCAGTCGGCCGGAACAACAGGACCAACACCAATAGGGCGAAGGCCACCACGTCTTTGTACTGGTCGCCGAACAGGTCGGCGCCAAAGGCTTCGGCCACACCCAGCACCAGCCCGCCGAGCATCGCGCCGGGGATGCTGCCAATGCCGCCGAGCACCGCGGCGGTGAAGGCCTTGATCCCGGCGAGGAAGCCCAGGTTCGGGTTGATCACGCCGTATTGCATGCCCAGCAGCACCGCCGCGACGGCGGCCAGGGTGGCGCCAATGACGAAGGTCAGGGCGATGATGTTGTTGGTGTTGATGCCGAGCAGGTTGGCCATCTTGATGTCTTCCGCACAGGCGCGGCAGGCACGGCCCAGACGGGAGCGGGAGATGAACTGGGTCAGGCCGAGCATCACCAGGAAGGTCACGACAAAGATCAGCACTTGAATGTAGGAGATCACCACACCGTTCATGGTGCTCTCGCCAAATACAAAGTTGCCGGGGAACAGGTTGGGAATCGCTTTGTCTTTGGAGTTCTGCGCCAGCAGGACTTCGTTCTGCAGAAAGATCGACATACCGATGGCCGAGATCAACGGGATCAGCCGATTACTGCCGCGCAGCGGCCGGTAGGCGACCCGTTCGATGCTGTAGCCGTAGGCACTGGCGACGATGATAGTGGCCGCAAAGGAGGCGATCAGGATCAGCGGCAGGCTGTCCAGGCCGAGCATGGTCAGTCCGGTTATGGCAATGAAGGCTATGTACGAGCCAAGCATATAAACCTCGCCGTGGGCGAAGTTGATCATGCCGATGATGCCGTAGACCATGGTGTAGCCAATGGCGATCAGGGCATAGGTGCTGCCAATGGTCAGACCATTAACCAGCTGTTGTAAGAAATGGTAGATATCAGGCATCACAACTCTCCTGAAAAACCTACAAAACCTGCTGCGCGACTCGATAGCTGCGTCAGGTCCTCGTGCAAACCGCGCGGTACATTCTGTACTGCGACCCACCGGGTGGTGGGAAATGTCGCTTGCGTGGTAACGCAGGCGCGCTTCGATTGTTACTCGGCTCCTTCACGAAGCACATCCTATGCTTCGCCCCTCTCGGGGCCGGCTTGCGCCGTTCAAATTTGCATGAGCAAATCTGCCTTGCTATCCAGTTTGCGTGTGGGGTTTTGCAGGCTTTCGCGTGGGCTTTGGCTCATTGCTTGTGGCTGAGCTTGCACCCGGTTACCTCAAGTAAAACAAAGCCCACTGCAGAGGCAGTGGGCTTTGGGTTCAGGCGGGACGCCTTCTTGTTACTTAAGCGGGGCTTCGGTCTTGGTGCCGTCGGCGTGCCAGTCATAGACCACGAAGCTGAAGTCCTTCAGGTCACCCTTGGCGTCGAAGCTGAGGTCGCCGGTCGGGGTAGAGAAGGTGTTGGCGCGCAGGGCAGCGGCTACCTTGGCGGTGTCGGTATCGCCGGCTTTCTTGATGCCTTCTGCGATCACTTGTACCGCTGCGTAAGCTGGGAACACGAACGGACCGGTAGGGTCTTCGTTCTTGGCTTTGAAGGCGGCGACCAGCGCCTGGTTTTTCGGGTCCTGGTCGAAGGACTTCGGCAAGGTTACCAGCATGCCTTCGGAAGCCGGGCCGGCAATTGCGGAAAGCTCTTTGTTACCCACGCCTTCTGGGCCCATGAAACGAACTTTCAAGCCTTTCTCAGCCGATTGACGCAGCAGCAGGCCGAGTTCTGGGTGGTAGCCGCCGTAGTAGACGAAGTCCACGCCAGCTTGTTTCAGCTTGGAGACCATCGCGGAGAAGTCTTTGTCGCCGGCATTGATGCCTTCGAACAGGGCGACTTTTACGCCTTTGCCTTCCAGCGTCTGTTTCACCGCGGTGGCAATGCCTTCGCCGTACTGCTGCTTGTCGTGGATGACTGCGACTTTCTTCGGCTTGACGTGATCGGCGATGAAGTTGCCGGCGGTTGGGCCTTGCAGGCTGTCCAGGCCAATGGTGCGGAACACCAGTTGGTAGCCACGGGAGGTGATGTCCGGACTGGTGGAAGCCGCGGTAATCATCAGAATGCCTTCGTCTTCGTAGATGTCGGACGCCGGCTGAGTGGAGCTGGAGCAGAGGTGGCCAACCACGAATTTGATTTCGTCGTTGACGATTTTGTTGGCTACGGCAACGGCTTGTTTCGGGTCGCAAGCGTCGTCATAAACCACGCCTTCAAGCTGCTGGCCGTTAACACCGCCGGCCTTGTTGATTTGCTCGATGGCCATCTTGGCGCCGACGAATTGCATCTCGCCGTACTGGGCAACAGCACCGGTAACCGGGCCTGCCAGGCCAATCTTGATGGTGTCAGCTGCTAGTGAATAGCTGGCAACGCCGGCCATAGCCATGGCGGCAAACAGTTTGGAAATCTGCTTAGTAGCCTTGTTCATAGTGCTCCACTCTTATGTTTTTCGTTGTTGTTAGTCCTGACGGCCTAAGCTGCAGAACCGGGTAGAAAGCCCGGTCATACCCCCGGCAACTGTACCGGTGCAGTGTAGAGCGCCGATTTGTGCCTTGAAAAGCCGCTACTGGAGGGATGAAAGGGTTGATGTCGCTTAAACGCAATAAACGTATATAAAAACGGCGTGTCTTGCGGCTGACTGACAGCGTCAAGCCGGCTTGCCTGCAAGATGACCGAGGCTATCATTGCGCCCGTCTGCAAATCAGCCATTTAGCGCCTCGACCATTTACAACTTCAGCCATTTACAACAGAGCACGCCATGACAGAACAACCTAGCACCCTATATGCCAAGCTGCTTGGAGAAACTGCACCGATTAGTTGGCAGGAGTTACAACCGTTTTTCGCTCGTGGTGCATTGCTCTGGGTCGATGCGACCATGGATTTGGTCGAGGTGGCACTGGCTGTGGCGCAGAACGAGCAGGCGAAAGTGGCCGCTTGGCTTGCAGCGGAGCACGTCAGTAAGGTCGAGGAGCGGCGTGCTGAAGACTTGTTGGCACGTGACCCTAAGCTGTGGGCGGTGGTGGTGGCGCCCTGGGTATTGATCCAGGAACGAGCTGAAGGGCCGTCGTCGCACTGACTCGACGTAATCCCAGTTGTACCAGGGCGGTCTAGACTGAGCAGGGCTTGTCTGCGGATATCTCCATTTGCCAGCGGAGCATCCCCCGCACCGCGTAAGCCCAGATCTGCCCACATTCAAGATTTCTTCATTCTTCGGAGCGCCGTCATGTTTGAACCTGGTCATCTGCACCGTGCTGGTTTGCCTGGCTTGGCCGGACAGCCGGAGTTCTCCATCGACCTCTACTACGAGGTGCGTAACGACCCTAAAGAGGGCGCGATGCTGCACTTTCGGATGCTCGGAGAGGTGGAGGGGAAGACGTTCGAAGAAGAGTTTGAATTGCACCGTGACATGGCCTTCAACTTTGCCAGCGTCGCGACGCGCATCGCCGCCAAGCACGGCCTGCCCTCAAGCTTTGGGCCGATCCTGCGCGACCACAAGGAGTTCGATGAGATGTTCGAGGATATCCGTACGAAGCTGCATGCTCACTCCGGCGAGCCCGTGGACCTTGATCGTATGTTGCGGGGCGACTAGCGGGTAAGTGCTGAATCGGGCCAGCTAGAGCTGTTCTTTGGCGAAGCCCAGCCAGCGCAAGGATCGGCAGCAATCATTGGCTATGCCCCCGCTAAAGCTTGAGTTGGGCTCCTGCTCTTCGTAGGAGCGGGCCCTGCCCGCGAAAGCCCTCAAGCAAAAGTATCGCGGGCATGGCCAGCCTCCGCTGGAACGTTAAGATGGCCGGGTTGCCACCGCTATTGGAGCTTTGCATGAGCGTCGTTTTACCCTCTCTCGCCTTCGCCGGCATTGGTCTGATGGGCCTGCCGATGTGTCAACGCCTGCTCGCAGCCGGCTATCCACTGACGGTTTGGAACCGTTCGCCAGACAAATGCGCGGCGCTGGTTGCCGCCGGTGCACGGCAAGTGTTCAGCCCGGCTGAGCTCTGTCAGGCAGCCGATGTGGTCATGCTTTGTCTGGCCGACACCCGGGTCGTCAGAAAAGTCGTGTTCGCTGCCGGCGGGCTGGCTGAGGGGGCCAAACCAGGGCAATTGTTGGTGGATTTTTCCAGCCTGGAACCGGCGGCCACGCGTGAGATGGCGGCTGAGTTGGAAAGCCGCACCGGCATGCACTGGTTGGATGCGCCGGTGTCGGGCGGCACCCAGGGTGCCGAAGCCGGCACCCTGACGATCATGGCCGGCGGCCGCGTGCAGGACGTAGAGCGGGTTCGGCCGATTCTGTTGAACTTGGGCCAACGCCTGACACGCATGGGGGCGGTCGGTGCGGGTCAGGTCACCAAGGTCTGCAATCAGATGATCGTTGCCTGCAATGCCCTGGTTATTGCAGAGGTAATGGCTTTGGCGGAGAAGTCTGGGGTCGATGCCGGCTTGCTCGCGCCGGCCTTGGCCGGTGGCTTTGCCGACTCCAAACCGCTGCAAATTCTTGCTCCGCAGATGGCGGAGAGTCGCTTCGAACCCATCAAGTGGCATGTCCGCACGCTGCTGAAGGATCTCGATACCGCCGTAAAGCTCGCCCGCGAGCATGATTCGGCCACGCCGCTGAGTGCCCTGGCTGCGCAGTTGATGCGCCTGCATGGCAGCAGCCAAGGCAATCTCGAACGCGATCCGGCGACGTTGGTGGAGCTGTATCGGGAGAAAAAATCATGAAGATTGCCGCCAATCTGTCCCTGCTATTTACCGAGCTGCCGTTGCTGCAACGGGTTGCTGCAGCGGCCGCGGCAGGCTTTGACGGGGTGGAAGTCCAGTTTCCCTACCAAGTGCCGGCTATCGACCTGAGTGCGGCTTTGGCAGTAGCGCTCATGCCGCTGGTGCTGTTCAATCTGCCGGCGGGGGACTTGCTGGAGGGGGGCGCTGGGCTGGCCGCCGTGCCGGCGCGTCAGGCGGAGTTCAACGCCGCGCTGGAGCAAGCGTTGGCCTATGCCGCGGTGGTGCGCCCGGCATGCGTCAACGTACTGCCTGGGCGCCTGGCAGAGGGGGTTGGGCGCGAACAGGCGCTGACTACCCTGGTCAGCAATCTACGCGACAGCGCCGAGGCGTTTCAGCCGTTGGGTGTTCGCGTGCTGTGCGAGGCGATCAATCCGCTGGATATGCCGGGATTTCTGATCAATACGCCGGAGCAACTGGATCAGTTGTTGCGTGCGGTCGATCACCCCAATTGTGCGGCGCAGTTCGATCTCTACCATATGGCCCGGCAGGGGGTGGATCTGCCTGCGGGTATTGAGCTGTTGGCAGGGCGGATCGGCCATGTGCAGTTCGCCGATTGCCCGGGTCGTGGCGAACCGGGTAGCGGGCGGCTGGATTTTGCCTCGGCATTGGCGGCCCTGCGCAGGGCGGGTTACGGCGGTTGGCTCGGGGCCGAGTACTGCCCGCAGGGGGCGACCGTCGATTCGCTGGGCTGGCTGGAAGCTAGGCTGACGGAGAGAGCGAGAGGGGCGCACTGACACCCTCTCGTTGTACGGTTTTGCAGCTCGCGTTCCTGCGGGCGGGCTCTCAGCCCTTTTCGGGCAGGTTGTTCAGTGAAACCACAGGGGTCTTGCCGATACGGTGGCGATAGATTTCCCGCAGATACTTGATCGACTTCTTCACGCTGTCCCGCGCTAGGCGAATGTCGTTGATCGAGACGAATTTGTGCGGGGCGTGGGAGATGTGCTGGTTGGCGTGACGCTCCTGGTTCTTTGCCATCAGGTGGAATCTCAGCACTCTTTGAGTCGGACTACGTTGACCTGCGTCTCTCCTTGGAAGCTATGCAGCAAGTCTTGCAAAAGCTCTAGCGGCAGTGGTCGGCTAAGCAAGTAACCCTGGATGAAGTCGCAGCCGTGTTTACGTAAAAACTCCAGTTGTTGTGGTGTTTCCACGCCTTCGGCGACCACCTTGAGTTTCAGGGTGTGGGCCATACCGATAATCGCTTGAACAATATCCATGCCCTGTTGGGACTCCGGGATGTCTTGGACGAAGGAACGGTCGATTTTCAGGGTGTCCAGTGGCAGGCGACGTAAGTAGGCCAGTGATGAGTAACCGGTGCCAAAATCGTCGATCGAGAGAGACATGCCTAGGTTGCGCAGTTGCAGCAGCAGTTCGGCGGCACGGTTGATATTGCCCATCAGGGCGTTCTCGGTGACCTCTAATTCCAATCGCTGGGGTTGCACGCCAGTGCTTAGGAAGGTGTCCTGTATTTCCTCAACGAGCTCATGGCGCCCCAGGTTGAGCGCCGAACAGTTCACTGCGATTTTCAGCTCGGTTAAGCCCTCTTCAGCCAGTCGCTTAAGGTCGTGGCACGCGCGGCGTAGCACCCAGGCATCCAGCTCGGCGATAAAACCATTGGCTTCGGCGATGCCGATAAAGCGCTCCGGCGTCAGCAGGCCATGCTGTGGATGCTGCCAGCGCACCAGGGCTTCCAGCTTGCTGATCTGGCCGCTGCGCAGGTCGAGAATCGGTTGATAAAAGAGTTGCAGGCCAGCGTTTTTCTGCAGCGCGTCATGCAGCTCCTCTTCCAGTTGCAGTTCGAGGGAAACCTTGGATTTTAGGTGTGAGCTGAAGAAGTGCAGGTTGTTGCGCCCGCTGCCTTTGGACTGATAGAGCGCCAGATCGGCGTGCTTGAGCAGCTCCTCGCAGGTTTGGCCGTCCTCCGGGAGCAGGCTGATGCCGATGCTGGTGGTCATCACCAGGCTGCGTCCAAACAACGCAATCGGGTCTTTCATCTTCTCCATCACCCTGTGTGCCAACTGCCGTGCCTCATCGCCACTGTGCAGGCTGACCAGGATGCAGAACTCATCGCCACCGAGCCGGGCGATCACATCGTGCTCGCGCACGGTACTGCGGATGCGCTCGGCGACCACCTTGAGCATCTCGTCCCCGGCATCGTGACCGAGGCTGTCGTTGATCCGCTTGAAGTGATCGATATCGAGAAACATCACCGCCAAACCCTGGCTGCACTGGATATGCTCTTGCAGCTTTTCCGCGAAAAGCTGGTTGAAGCCGCGGCGATTGAGGAGGTTGGTCAGCGCATCATAGTGGGCGGCTTGTTGCAGCGAGGCGCGGGCGTGGTCGAGCTGGCTGAGCAGGGCATTAACCCGCAGCAAGTCGCGCTCCTTGCTCTCCAATTTCCTGTCCGCCCAGGCCGCGCTGAGGCCGCTACCAATGATCAGCAGCGCGATCAGGCCAATGGTCAGGCCCAGTTGCAAGCTGTTATTGGCGGTTTGTAGCTGTAAGGGGGTGCCAAGGGGAACCACCAAGCTGAGTGACCACATGCCGGTGAAATGCATGGAGACGATGGCCGCGCCCATCACCAGGCTGGCCAGGTACTTCAACATCTGATGGTAAAAGCCATCGCCTTTGCGGAAATACATCGCCAGCAGCAGGGCGATAAGGCTGGTAGCGATGGCAATCAGGATCGATAAGGCGAACAGCCGGGGCTCGTAATACTGACTGGCGGGGGAGCGTACGGCAGCCATGCCGCTGTAATGCATGCTGGCAATGCCGAGGCCGATGCAGAGTGCCGCGAGCAAGCACTGAGGCAGGCTTACGTGTTCGTGGCCAAGTGTGTGCATGGCCAGCAACGCGGCAATGAAGACGATCAACAGCGAGGCGCTGGTGGTCAGCATGTCGTAGTGGATCGGGACTGGCGCTTGAAACGCCAGCATGCCGATGAAGTGCATGGACCAGATACCGCCGGCCAGGCAGAAGGCGCCGACCCAGCGCCACATCAGTCGTGCACCGCGGCGTTCGGCGTGCCCCACGCGCTCCGCCAGGTTAAGGGCGGTGAGGCTGGCGGCCGTGGCGACCACATAGGCCAAGAACACCAGTAAGGGGTTGTAGCTGCACTGGAGGATGAGCTGTCCTCCGGCTGGTAGTTCAGAGATAAAATGCAGGCCCAACCATTGCATAGCGCACATTCTCCTGATGTTTTGCAGCCTGTACGGTTGGCGGTTCGGCCTGTGGCGATTTGATATCAGTATAGTTGGTACGCAGGTTCTGCAAGTTTTGCCGGGGTAATGACGCCAAGCATCTGGCGATCATGGCTGTATCCAGCCGGTCTAGAGGGTTCGCGGCAGAATCTCGATCAATATAGGCACAGGGTCTTTAGTCTGGCGGTCGAGCGCTGGCCAGGACTTGCCTGCGTTGTTGCATGCTCTTACATATCCGAGGCGAATGGTCGCAGACAGGCCTCGGCGGAGCCTCTAGATTGCAGGCTCAATGGCTCGCTTCAGCATCGACCTCGGCACTTCTGCGCTATAGCGAGCCAGTTAAGAACAACAAGAGAGCCCGACCCATGCCGCAAGCCCCGCAAGCAACCAATGCCTGGCGCATTTTGTTCCTGCTATTTCTC